>DRKV01000326.1 GCA_011051635.1 Chloroflexota bacterium
AGCGGCATCGAGATGCCGCACTCCAAAGCGAAACCAGTTCCCACCGCAGAATCCAGCCGCCACTTCGTGGGCGACTGCGCAACGGTTGGTGCGGTTTCAACCGCCGAGAATGGCCTTGTAGTATACTTGACGGGGCATCTTCCCCGTCGGCGATTATATCCAAAAAAACATCCCCATGACTTCCCGGAAACGCGTCCTGGTCTACCTCCTGCTGAACATCATCGTCTCGGCCCTGACCACCGCGGCGGTGTTGTGGGCCTGGCAGCGTTATCTCTGGCCGCAGCAGGTCGCCGCGCCGCCCCCCTCCCCGGCCCTGCCCGCCAACGGAGCGGAACCCCAGGCGCAGACGCCTGAGGCTTCTCGCGTTCTCGCCCCCTATCAGGTGCAGCCGGGGGACAGTCTGGCGAGCATCGCCGCGGCTTACGGCACCACCGAGGAGGCTTTGCGCGCCGCCAACGGGCTGAACACCGCGGCAGGCCTGGGGGTGGGACAGACGATTTTCGTGCCGGTGACACCCACGCCCACCCTGCCCGCTCAGACCACGCCGACGCCCGCCGGAGACCCCGATGCCCTGCGGATTGCCGCCGTAGTGGGGGCGGGCGATTTCTCCAGCGAGTACGTTCAGGTGCAGTACGACGGCGAAGGAGAAATTTCTCTCCTGGGCTGGCAGTTGCGCGCCCCCTCCGGAGCAGCGTATACCTTCCCCGCCCTCCTGCTCCATAGCGGCGGGGCGGTCCGGGTGCATACCGCTCCCGGAACCGACACGGTTGTGGATTTGCACTGGGGAAGCGGCGCGCCCCTGTGGGCTTCCGGCGAGACCGCGGCTCTCTTCTCCCCCGACGGGACGCTGCGGGCGGAATATCGTATCCCCTGAAAAGAGTAATCCCTATGACCCAGGCCCTGTATCTCAAATGGCGTCCCCGGCGGTGGGAAGAAGTCGTCGGGCAGCAGCACATCATCCAGACGCTGCGCAACGCGGTGGCGGCGGAACGTGTCGCCCATGCTTATCTCTTCGCCGGGCCGCGCGGCACGGGCAAGACCACCACGGCGCGCCTCCTGGCGAAAGCGGTCAACTGCCTGCACGAAGACCCTGCCCAGCGTCCCTGCGATGCCTGCGAGCACTGTCAGGCGGTCAACGACGGGCGCTTTCTCGACCTCATCGAGATTGACGCCGCCTCCAACACCAGCGTGGACGATGTGCGCGCCCTGCGCGAAAAAATCAACTTCGCCCCCAGCCAGGGCAAATACAAGGTTTACATCATCGATGAAGTCCACATGCTCTCTACGGCGGCCTTCAACGCCCTCCTGAAGACCCTGGAGGAGCCGCCCCCGCACGCCATCTTCATCCTGGCAACCACCGAAATTCACAAAATCCCGGCCACGGTGCTCTCGCGCTGCCAGCGGCACGAATTCCGGCGCATCCCGCACCAGGAGATGGTAGATTACCTCCAAAAGATGGTGGAGGCCGAGGCCCTGCACGTCACTCCTGAGGCCCTGGCGCTGGTGGCGCGGCAATCCACCGGCTGCCTGCGGGATGCCATCTCCCTGCTCGACCAACTCGCCTCTACCGGGCAGGATGTGAATCTGGAGACCGCCCGCGCCGTCCTGGGCACGGCGGACAATCAGGCCGTGGCGGAGGTGATTGAGGCCCTCTTGGAGGGGGAGGCCGGGGCGGGGCTGGAGCGCATCCACCGCACGCTGGATAGCGGCAGCGACCCCCGCCAGTTTGCCCGTCAGGTGGTGGAGTACCTGCGCGGCGTGCTCCTGGTGCAGTGGGGCAACGCCGCCCAGGTGGATGTCCCTGCCGAGCAGCGCGTCCAGATGGCGCGCCACGCCGCCAAATGCAGCCGCCCCGCCTTGCTGCAAGTGATACGCGCTTTCAACGAAGCCGCCAGCGAGACGCGCACCGCATGGCAGCCGGCCCTCCCTTTGGAAATGGCCTTTCTGGATGCCTTGAACGCCTTCGCAGGGGAATCGCCCTCCCAAGAGGCTCCGCCCGCCCGGCAGGTGGGAGCGGGACTCCCTTCGGGGCGGCAGGTATCCCCCAAAGATGCCGCGCCCCCAAAAAGGGAGTCTGCCCCCGCGACCCCTTCTCGGGCGGCTGTTCCCTCCGCGGCAGCGGCATCCCCTCAGGGGGCGCTGTTCCATCAAATCGTCTCCCAGTGGAAGCGTCTGGTAAAATTGGCGCTCGATGTGGATTCCCCCGTGGCAAGCCCGGTTTCCGGTCTGTTGAATTCCGGCAAGCCCCTGAAACTGGAAGGAGAGGTGCTGGTGGTGGGGTATCCCAGCGACGTGCTGCGGGAGCGGATGGCCGACCCGGAGTACGCAGGGGTGGCGGAGCAGGCGCTTCGGGCGTTGACGGGGCAGAAGTTGCGGGTGGAGTGCGTTGTTTCGGCATCTACGCGCAAGGAATTGCCGGCTGGCGTGAACAGCGACGGGATGGTGGCTACGGCGGTGCGTGACCTGGGGGGGGAGGTCGTGGATATGCAGTGAGGGAAGTGGGGAAGTTTGAAAGTGTGCAAGTGAGCAAGTTTGCAAGTAGGCAAGTGTGCAAGTAAGCAAGTTTGAAAGTGGCAAGTGAGGAGGTGCGTTTTATGGCGAAGAAGCGAGGTTTTCGGCGAGCCGGGGGCGGGCTTCCCGGCGGGCAGGGGGGGATGATGCAGCAGTTGCAGCGTCTTCAGGCGCAGTTGGCCGAGGCGCAGCAGAAACTGGAAGAGGAGACCGTGGAAGCCACGGCGGGGGGCGGGGCTGTCAAGGTGGTGATGACCGGCGGGCAGAAGTGCGTCAGCGTGGAGATTGACCCTGCTCTGCTGGAAGACGCCGATGTGGAGATGCTGCAAGACCTGGTGCTGGCAGCGGTCAACCAGGCGCTGGATGCTACCCGCGCTCTGGCCGAAGAACGGCTGGGGCCGCTGGCCGGCGGACTGCCATTTTAGGCTATGCTGCTTCCTGCTCCAATCCAGAACCTGATAGACGCCTTCTCGCGCCTGCCGGGGATTGGCCCCAAGACGGCCTCCCGCCTGACGTTCTATCTCCTGAACGCCCCGGATGACCTCTCGCGGGATTTGGCGGAGGCTTTGAGCGCCCTGAAGCCGAGCATCGCCTATTGTGAACGCTGCTTCAACATCACCACGGCGGGGCAGCCCTTGTGCGAGGTCTGCGCCAACGGGGCGCGGCGGCAGGATGTGGTCTGTGTGGTGGAATCGCCGCTGGACGCGCTTGCCATCGAGCGCACCGGGGCTTACGAAGGGGTGTACCACGTCCTGCACGGGGCGCTCTCTCCCATCGAGGGGATTGGCCCGGAGGATTTGAAGTTGCGGGAGTTGTTCGCCCGTCTGGAGGGGGGCGAGGTGAGCGAGGTCATTCTGGCGACCAACCCCAGCATGGAGGGCGACGCCACCGCCATGTACATCCAGCGGAAACTGGAAGGGAGCGCGGTGCGCGTTACCCGCCTGGCGCGCGGCCTGCCCGTCGGCGGCGACCTGGAATACGCCGACCAGAACACCCTCCTGCGGGCCTTGTTGGGGCGGCAGCGGATGGATGAGTGAGATGCATTTTTGGGGCTTTGGGGGCGTCGGTCGGCACTTTGAAAATTCGTCCCAAATTGCTCGCGAAATCCCCTTGACAAAAGCCGCGGAATGGATATAATTCGCCTTCGTGCGGTGGAGACAACAGCCCGCCCACAAAGGTTTCGTCCTTGCGAGGGCAGACCGGTAACAGCAGAAAAGGTGAAGCGACCAGAGACCGGGGCTGGGAAGTCCGGCGGGTCTGGTGAGCCGATACTTGCGGGAGCGGGTATCGGCGGCTTTGTCTGAGGCACCTTGACAATTGAAGAGTGACAGGAACGAAAGCGGAACCT
>DRKV01000327.1 GCA_011051635.1 Chloroflexota bacterium
GGCCAACTCGTCGATAGCGAGTTTGACCATGTCGTTGCCAATGGGAATCAGGTCGCGTTTCAGTTCGTCCAGTTCCTCGGCCCGTCGGCGCTGCTCGGCCAGATGATTCTCGATGTGGTCGAGACGTTCCATGAGCAGGTCGAACTGTTGGGGGGTGATGGTGGCTTCGCTCATTGCAGGTCTCCTATGCCCACTTGCCGGCCATGCTCATTTGGGATTCAAAAGGCATCTCGCCGCCTTTCAGCAGGATGTTCCAATACATCCAGCGGAACATCATCTTGCCCCAGTGGTTGGCGTGGGATTCTTGCAACAAGGAGAAGGGGCCAAAGCCGGGGAGGGGATACTTGCCGGGCAGGGGTTCCACGTCGTAGTTGAAGTCAATCAACACGCCCTTGTCGAAGCCGGATTCGATGAAGCAGTTGGCGTGTCCATCGAACTTGGGTTGCAATTCCAACCCTTCGATGGAGCGCAGCATATTCTCGACGACCACATCCAGCATGAAGTGGGCTACCGAACCGGCCTTGGATGCGGGCACGTTGCCGGCGTCGCCGATGATGAAGATGTTTTCCCAGTCACGGGTGCGGAGGGTGTGCTTGTCGGTGGGCACGAAGTTGAGTTCGTCGCCCATGTTGGAGCGGGCGATGGCATCCGAACCCATGTTGGTGGGGATGGTGACCAGCAGGTCGTAGCCGATTTCACGCTCATCGTAAGAGCGGATGACCTGCTTGCTGTTGTCCACCTCCATGATGTTGTAGTCCGCTTCCAGGTGGATGCCCTTGCGGTCGAGCATATCGCCCAGGATGGCGGAAGCGCGCGGTTTGGTGAACGCTCCCGGCAACGGCGTGGCGTACACGATTTCAACTTTGTCGCGGATGCCGCGCTCGGTGAAGAACCAGTCGGCCAGGAAGAGAAATTCCAGCGGGGCGACCGGGCATTTGATGGGCATCTCGGCTACGTTGAGCACCATGCGCCCGCCCTTCCAGTATTTCAGGAAGTTCGCCAGTTTGACGCTGCCTTCCAGGGTGTAGAAGGGGAAGATGTTCTGATACCATCCGCCGCCGTCAAGCAGGCCCTCGGTTTCCTCAGGGTGGATGTGGCTGCCGGTGGCAATCACCAGATAGTCGTAGTTGATGACCTGGTTGTTCTTGCGGAGTACGACGCGGCTTTTCTCCGGCTCGATGACCTCAATATCGGAGAAGATGACTTCCACGCTGGGAGGAAGAAAATTGCGTTTGGGCTTGATTACGTCCCGCTGGCTGTAAATCCCAAAGGGGATGAACAGGAAACCGGGCTGATAGTAGTGAGTCTCCTCGCGGTCCACGATGACGATACGCCATTCCTGTGAATCCAGGTGTTCGGACATCTTGTTGGCGACCATGGTTCCGCCGGTACCGGCTCCGAGGATGAGCAAAGTCTTCATGCAAGTGCTCCTTTGTGATGAGAGTGTAATTGCTGCTTTTGGGTCAGACGGGCTCGTTCCTGCAAGAAGTCGTCCATGACTGCACGCAGGAGGTCGAGAGCCTCAATAATGCGCTGGTCTTTCAGGGCGTAGTACACATACTGCCCCCGGCGTTCCGCTTTGACCATGCCGCGTTCGCGCAGGTTTTTGAGATGGCGGGATACAGTGGGCTGGGGGAGTGCAAGCGCCTCCACTATCTGGTTTACGGTGTAGGGTTGTTCTCTGAGTACGTAAAGGATTTCAATCCGGGTGGCATCGGCCAGACCGCCGCAAATGTGGGCATGGAGTTTGTGGATTTCGTCCCGGATGTACTGCTGGTTGGTCATGGAATGCGTTCGTGTGAGGATATGTGCTTATCCGAATACTTGCTCGTGAATAATATAACAATTGATGAGGGAACGGCATAGTGTGGAATGGGGCATTTTGGAGTGATAAATGTAACACGATTATTTCCATGCATTATATCCTATTTGTAAAGCGGATATTGGGGGACTGGTATAGACGCGGCAAGCCCTCCCATGTGTGCCGGACACGGGAGGGCTGAATACAAGGAAAAGGCGGTTTCAGGATTTTACTTCGTTGGGATTCCCAATCAAGTTGACGCGTTCTTGTAGATAATCATGCATCACGGCGCGCAGGATATCCAGGGCTTCGATAACGCGAGGGTCTTTGAGCGTGTAGCGCACATACTGCCCTTCTCTGCTTGCCTCCACCAACCCCCGGTCGCGCAGGTGGCGCAGGTGACGGGAAACCGTCGGCTGAGGCGCTCCCAAAGCCTCCACGAGTTCGTTGACGGTGCGGCTCTGTTGTGCCAGAGTGTAGAGGATGACGATACGGATGGGGTCGGCCAACCCGCTGCAAATGTGAGCGTGCAACTGGTTGATTTCTTCCCGAAGAACAGGGTTGGGCATCATGTGGCTACTCGCTTTTGGGGGAGGGCTATCCACAGCCGCCGGCGGTGGGGCCGCGTTTCTTTTCCAGTTTGATTTTAGGCTCGAATTCCAGTTCCCACTCGTGGATGAAGGGGTCGGCAGCCTCGCAGTTATCGCCCAGGGCGATGGAGAAGTTATACCGTAATTCGTCGTCTCCGACCGGGCCATCCTTGGGGGTGATGTTGGGGTCGTCCACCGCAAAAATGGAGAGCCATTCGTTGATGCCGCCTTCCAGGATGTACACGTTGGGTACTTCTTCGGCTACGAGTATTTTCCAGGCCTCGGTAGCGGCGGCCTCGTCGTTGCTCATCAGGACGATAACGGTTTCGCCAATCTTGGGGTCAATGAGCAGTTCCTCGGCGATTGCCAGCATGTTGTCCCCGTCCACACGGCGTGCCCCGTGAATGTGGAACAGATTGTAGTCGCGTTCGGAGCGCACATCCAGCATGATAACGCGCAACTGGTCATCAGCAATGGAGGTCAACAATTCGGCGGGAGAAATCTGTACAGCGCGTTCCTTCAGCAAGGCTTCTTTTTCCGCTGCAATGCGGTTCCACTTATCGATGTTGGTGGGCTGTCCGATGGTAAGCACTACGAGGCCCAAGGCCAGCGTTCCAAACCAGGCCGCGTAGCGGGGCTTGGAACCTGTTGAGGGGGCTTTGCCGCCGTATCGCTGTTCCAGTTTCTCGGCCACCCAGAAAAGGCCCAACGCCATGACGAGCACCAGCAGCACGGCCTGGCCTGTAGAGATGTGAAAGACATCCATCAGGGTGAGGCGGCCATAGTAACTGCCGTTGAAGAAAGCATCGTAGAATTTTTCCGTCTCGCTGAACAGGAAAACCCCGAAGAGGCCTCCGGCTACGAAGGCGATACCGTCCAGTTTGAAGGTGGCCGCGGAGACGAGTGATGTTCCGGGGCAGAAACCGCCCAGGATGAAGCCCACGCCCATAATCAGGCCGCCGACGATTCCGGGCCACAGATAGGTGGGGGGAACCCAAATCAGGTTGTAATCCAGCAATCCGAGGCCGGTCGCCAGAAAAATCAGCACCATCGCGGTGATGATGGCGGTGAACATGACCTTGATGACGCGGGAATCCCGAAAATAGAATTGCCCGGCCAGCAGGGTGGATTTGTTGAAGCCGGAAATTTCCAGCGTGTAGCCAAAAGCAAAACCGATAAGTAGGAAAACCAGATACATCACGGGTTTTCCGAACTGTGTGGCGAGGTCAAGGGGGAAAGGAGTCATCGGTATACCCTCCGTGGGCTAGAGCCACAGTTTGCGGACGAAGTAAGCCAGCGCATACGCCGAGCCGAAGATGGCAAAGGCAATGGCCCAACTTCCAGCGGACAGGACTGCCCCGCCGGAGAGCGCCTGCCCGGAGGTGCAGCCGCGCGCCATGCGGGCGCCAAAAGTGAAGATGATACCGCCGATGAAGGCCATCACCAGGCGGGTGGTATTGGAGATGTTTGGCCCTTTGACGAGTTCTACTTTGGCGCGTCCGTGCAACAGACCGGAGACGAAGCCCCCCAACAGCACACCGGTAGTAACCATCACAATCCAGTTGTCCAGGGGGTTGAGTTCTCCGCCGGCGATGTGAATTAGGTAGGGAACCTGGTCAATGTGACCGGGGGCCACGAGGTCCTCGATGAAGGCCACATAACGGCTGTACCCTCCGGATGCGCCCAGACCGCTGCCGGTGATGAAGAGGGATGCAAACAGTACCAGCCCAAGCAAGATGCCGCCCAGGTAGGGGTCAGCGTATTCCTTTTCCGGACGATTGAACAGTTTTTTGAGAAAAGAAGTTTTCTCAGTTTGGGATGCGGTGGTCATTTTTGCCTCCGTAGGGGAGAGGCGGCGCGTGGAGAAACGCGCCGCCGCGGGAATTTACTACGCTTCTGCGTGCGAATTGCCGTTGATTTCCGTGACTTCGAGGTCTTCCCAGCCGGTAATCATGCCCTCGATGCTGGAGAGGACGGTGGGGCCGGTGGTGGTCAGGTAAACGTGGGCGACGATGAAAGAGCCAAGCAGCCAGGCAATCAGGGAGTGGACGGGGGCCAGGAGGGGCAGCCCGCCCAGGGCGTTAGCCACCTCAGGCCACTTCTGCGCGCCCCATACCATTGCTCCGGTGATGACCTGCAAAGGCAGCAGGACGTTGAGCAGCCCGAAGTAGGTGATTTGTTGCAGGGGGTTGAACTTGCGTTTCGGGGTCTTCTCGAAAGGATGCGGGTCGCCGCGGAAGATGCCGCGCAGGTAGTATTTCGCCTGGAGAATGGCCTGGTCAATGAAGCCGCGGGGGCGGGGGATGTATTGGGTGATTTCGCCAATAGCCAAGTGGTAGAAGAGGGAGAGGGCGGCGTTGACAATCATCACAGCGGCCAGGATGTTGTGCGCCTTGACGGTGGTGCTGTAGTTGAACATCGGGAAGGCGGCAGGCCGGTGGATTATCAAGCCGGTGAAGAGCAGGAAGACGATGACCAACACCTGGAGCCAGTGCCACAAACGTTCGTAAGCGGTGTACATGTACACCCGTTTGGTGGCGTGTTGCTGCTTGTCCCGTTTCTGAACGCTCAGGTAGCGCAGGGTGGCGTGGACGGTCACACCAATCAGCGTGCCGATAAAGGCCAGCATCCCGAACCAATCCACCATGTTGACCTTGCTGCTGCCGAAGATGTACACGCCTTCTTCCAGCGGGTCGGGCTTGAAGTACATGGCGCCGTTTTCATCGGTGTAGAAGTGGCCTTTGTACTGGACGTTGCTCTCGGTGAATTCGGCAGTAGCCCCAATCGGGGTGTAGGGGGCGACTTCCAGGGGCTGCGTAACCCGCGAATCCGCGATGTGGCAGGTGGTGCAGTCTTTGGTAGCCCACTCCCCGCGGGCAACGTCGTGGTTGATGCTGTAAGGCTGCAACTGCCCTTCGATGCGCGGGTTGTTCAGCCCCAGGGCGCTCAGGCGGGAGGCAATCAGGTCGCGTTTTTCTTCCGTGTTGATGATTAACTCGTCGTGGTCAAGATTCCCATCTCCGTCGGCATCGAAAGCGGCCAGGATGTCCGCCGCGTAGCCGTCTCCGTCGAGCCAGACAGATTTCAGGTCAATTTCGCGCACGGGGCGCTTGTTGCCGTTGGCATCGTCGTACACCCAGTACCAGGTAGTGATGATGTTGTAGGGAGCGATGGGCGTTTCGCCGTCCACGTTCTGGCGTTTGAGCAGGATGGGGGTGTAGCCGGTGACCAGTTGGGTAACGGTATCGCCTGTCTCGCTGTTGCCCTCGATGCCGCGATAGTGGATGTGCGGTTTGCCGTCGGCGGTCAATACGGTCCAGTCGTATTGTTCGATGGCCGGAGCGTACATCTGGGGAATGTGGCAGGACTCGCACGAGAGGACGGCCATG
Organism: Chloroflexota bacterium; assembly: GCA_011051635.1. Taxonomy (GTDB): domain Bacteria; phylum Chloroflexota; class Anaerolineae; order Anaerolineales; family DRKV01; genus DRKV01. The sequence continues at coordinate 5,781 of DRKV01000327.1, forward strand.
TGGCGGTCGGTGTAGGGCAGCCAATCCGCGTGCCCCGGCTCCGCAGCGTGGCAGGATTCGCAGCGGCGCATGGAGCCTTTCAGTTCGGTCGCGATGTTGTACTGGGCGCTCTGGCCGCGGGCGAAGTTGTGGTTGGGGCGTTGGAGATAATCGCCAATGTCCAGACGACGGGGGTCAAAAGTGAGATGTTCCGGCGCGTCTTCTCGCAGGGCGTAGGCAGGGTTGTTGAGCGAGAAGTGACAGTCGGTGCATTGCAGTTGCCGCTCGGCATGTACATCCCAGGAGCGCGAGAGAGCGTCCTTGTCGCTGATGTTCATGCCCGATTCGGAGATTTTCTGCGGAGAGATGACCTGCCCGGTGGTAGCGGTTTGCGGGTTGTTGATGCTGAAATCGTGGAGCACCAGCACGTCCTTGCTCATATCCACCACGCCGTGGCACAGGCCGCAGTTTTCGTTGGTTGGTCCCTGGATGGGAATCTGAACGAGCATACCGTTTTCGTCGAAGGCCTGCGGATTCCACTGCAACCGACCGTCTACTTCCTCCACGATGCCGGTGCCCAGCAAGGTGGCGGTGTTGGCCCAGGCGAAGTTCTGCTCTTGCATGGCGGCCAGGCGGGCTGTGTTGTTGGGCGTTGCAGTGTGGCACAGGAAGCAATTCATCTCAATCACGCCGGATTCCTTCCAGTCCCAGCCCTGGACGGTGCCGTCGGCGGCCAGGAAGGCTGTGTCGGGGTTGGAAGGGTCGGGGGGCAAGTCGGGCAGCGGGTTCCCGTCGCGCCCCGTCGTAGCGGGACCTCCGCCGACATGGCGCAGCCCGTAGGTGAGTATCCATTCGGGGGTGCCCAGGTCGAGCAACTGGTCCTGGGGCTGGCTGAGATAGCGGTAAACCAGCGAATTCCACTGTCCAAAGGCTCCGGGGCTGGCGTTCAGGCCGGGGCCTGGTTTGTAATCCGAAAGGCCGAGGTCGGCATGGAAACTGTGGGATACGATGTACTCCGTATCATGGCACTGCCCACAGGTCTGCATGGTGGAAATCGGAGCGCCGCTCTCCAGCACGTTCTGCCCTTCGGCATCCAAAATAGCGAAGGAAGGATGGATGTGGGCAGCCTCCGCCTCGGGGAGATTGGGCTGCCGGGTGGCGAAGGTCTGTTGGACGCCGTACACGAGGCCAAGAGCCAGCACCAGGATGAGCACTCCCCAGAACTGTTTTGTCTTGAATGGCGGTAATTTTGTCATGTGCATTATCTCCCAACGGTGGTATCGGTGGTGTGCCGAATGCGCTGGCCGAGGCAAGGTTTTGCAGCACATCGGCCAGCGCGAGGTCTATCGGATTACTGATTTTCGAAGCGTCCGCCCCATTCGGCCGGGTCGCCGGGATAGCCGAGTGCCTGCCAATCCAGGCGGCTATCGGGGCCGTGGCAATCGTTACATTGGAGGGCGTCTCCGGCGGGTTCGACCATGTGGGTTTGAGGCCAGTACATGTAGGTCTCTATCCAGCCATAGTTGCCACTGTAAGGGATGCCGAGACGTTCTTCGGCAAGACGGAAGGCCTTGTCCCAATCGAAGTCGTGCCAGTAACCGCCTTCGCCAGCAGTGATGGGGGCCAGCAAGGTCATGTACTCGGTATCGTAGGGCTGGATGGTATCCATGATTTTGAAGGGGAAAATCTTTGCCGTGGGGTCGTCAATGCTGCCGGCGGGCTTGTTGATGTAGACGGGCTGGCTGGGGTCGTCAATTTTGTCGCCCAGCAGGTAGCGGTATTCGTTGTTCCCGTTGAACCAGATGTAACTCGGCTGTACGTCTCGTTCGTATGTGAATTCCCCTTTGATTTTCAGGTAGGTGTAGTGGTCGTCGCCGCGGTCTTCACCGGCCTGGGACCAGTCCCAATAGGTTTTGGTGGGGTTCTTGCGCGCTACGGTGGGGATGTGGCAGGTCTGGCAGGCTACGCTATCCAGGTGGCCGTTGATGCGCTCGTCATTGTGGGGCACGGAAATGTGACAATCCTGGCACTGGACCTGCTCGGCAGGGTCAATGTGATAGTTGTCTGCCACGATGCGCCCCTTGACTTTGTGGTCCACGGTGCGGTGGCAGTCGGTGCACAGGAAATCGTACCGTCCCATGTGTACGTCCAGTTGTTCGCCGGGGTGGAGCAGACTCTGGTCCAGGTCGCCGTGCTTGACGCCGTTACCGCCCCCGCCGTTAAAGTGACAACTTCCGCAGTTGTCGCGAGTGGGGATACCGACGCTTCTAGCGGCAGCCAGCAGGTCAACGCCCTCAGCAGGATTGCCATAAGCGCCTTTGGCGTAGGTGTTGGCGGCAGCGTGGCACACCAGGCAATCTACGTTCTCTTCTGCGGAGAAATCATACTCTTTGGGCGGATACTCGTCCCAGGCGTACCCGATGTGGCAGGTCATGCACTTGGATTCGTTCCCTGCGGTGCTGATACAGAAGTTGTTGATTTGGTTGAATTTGCCAATGGTCACCGGCTCCTCGCGCCAGGGAACTTTCACCGGCTTGCTTTGCCAGGTCCAGTGGGAGGTCTGCATGACCTCATGCGCGTCGTCGGGGTGGCACTCCAGGCAGGCACGGGTTACGTCCTGCGGCGTTTGGAAGTCTCCTTCGACGATGTTCTCATGCTCCACGTGCGTGGGGTGCTGAGGCAGATAGTCGCGAGGGTCTGTGGAAGGGGAATTGTCCTTGGGCCAGAGGAAGGCAACCGGGATGGCCACGATTGCCAGCAGTCCAATCAGGCCCACCAGTCGGAGCAAGCGTTTTTTCATAGGATATGATTCTCCTCAAGTAGATAACGATGCGGACGTTCAACGGGGACTTATTCGCTTATCCGAATTTCTCGTTGCGTGAAAATAATAACAAGAAAATGAGAGATGGATTAGTGTGATGTGTCACGATAAAATGTGACAAATGAAATGGAATGAAGCGGATGGACTTTATCGCATTTTTGGGGGCTGCAATTACGACTTCTCCTCGATAAATGGATAGGTGGCAGATTGGGGCCTGGTGGCCTGAATCATCCCAGTCGGTTGGTCTATCCAAAACTCGGTTTCCTTATCCAATCCCATTGACGCAGCAGGAGGAGAAGCACAATTCCCCAAATGGCCCATAATCGCCAGGCTGGATGCCCGCTCAGGGACATCCAGAGCAACAATAAAGGAAAGGAAGCGATACCTGCCCAAGGAGCCCAACCTCCTTTCCAGGCGGTCAGAAGCCCGAGGACGTAAATTGGGGGACTGCCGGGCCAGCCCAGGTACAGCCCTGCCCCCATAGCAGTGGCCAATCCTTTGCCGCCGGGGCGGAGACCGCGTTGCAAGGGCCAGTTGTGCCCTGCAACAGGGGCTATGGCGGTAGCGACTAGCCAGCAATCTCCCCACCCAAAGTGCGCGGCCAGCAGAATGGGGATAAGTCCCTTGCTGACATCAAAGAGCACTACCGGGACGGCAGCGCGCCATCCGGCCAGACGCAGCGTCCCGGCCCCGCCGGGGTTGTCGCCCCACTCTTCGGGGGTGCGTCCTGTCAGGCGGCGTACCACCCATACAGCGGGCAGCACCCCACCCAACCAGTAGGCGGAGACAATCCAGACGAGGGGTAATAATACGGCGGTGCATTCCATAATGCACTCTCCAACAGGCCGCAAAGGGGGGGAGAAGAGCAATCTGCGCCCAGATTCTACCCCATCCAATTTCACCCCGTTTCCGGGGTTCAGGGGGCAAAAAATGTGGCGTGCGCCAAATAAATGGTGACATCCGAGAAAATTCACCAATAAACTGTGCAAAGTCATTTATGAGAATGACATTAATAACTAACATTATGGAGTAAAGTAGGGCAAAATAACCGTGTACGTTTGTGTGTGCTATCTATCCCCATTACACCGTTCTTTTGCAACGCATAGCGAAGGAGAATGCACATGTCCCTTTCTTCTCTGCCGGTTTGGAGAAAAGTCATATTTGTTGGAGTTATCGCATTGGTCGCCCTGGGGCTGGCCGTCAGCGGAAACGCGCTTGCAGGTAACAGCGCCTCCGCTCCGGCCATACATGCGCTCCAGGGAGAGGCCACTCCTGTACCCACGGGGGCAGGTATGGGGGAAGGCGGGGTGCTTTCGACTACGGTCTCCATTACCCCCACGGTGGAGTTCGTAGACCATAGCGAGTTCCCCATCTTGCAAGGGCCTTTCGAGTCGCCGGAAGATGTCACTAAGGCTTGTCTTTCGTGCCACACGGAAGCAGCGCAGGACATCATGCACACTACCCACTGGACGTGGGAGTTTGTCAACGAGACTACCGGTCAGACGCTCGGTAAGAAGCACGTCATCA
>DRKV01000328.1 GCA_011051635.1 Chloroflexota bacterium
CGCAGGTCGCAGGCCAGGGCGACACCCAGCGCCGCTCCCGCCGCCGCCCCCTCGATGGCCGCCAGAACGGGCTTCTCAATCTGACGCAGTTCCAGCACCAGCGGGGAATAAGTCTGGGCCAGATGCCGGCGGTAGGAAACGGAGGTCTCTTGCGCCTCGGCGAACTCCTGCAAGTCCTGGCCGGCGCTGAAGTTGCCGCCCGCCCCGCCCAGGACGATGACCCGCACCTGGGGGTCGCGGGCCGCCTTTTGCAAGGCTTTCCGCAAGGCGGAGACGGTCTCGGCGTTGAAGGCGTTGACTTTGGGGCGGTTGACGAGCAGCGTGGCGACGTGCTCGTGGACCTCGGTGAGAACGTAGTCGCTCATGGGGATACTCCTGAGGGGGGTTTAACGCAACAGGCCAGGGAAATCTCCCTGACCCGTTGCGGACAATCTGTTCACCTGAAATCACAAAAGGGCGTCCGGCGCCTCACCGGAGACGATGTCTTCGTCGCCGGGGTCATCGTCCTCGTCAAACCGGTGCAGGAACTCGTCATCCATGTCGAAATCGTAGCCATCCTCCATGGTTTCGTCGTCGAAAAGCCCGCCGGTGCCGTCGTCGTATGGGTCTCCCAATCTGGCGATGAATTCCGCTATCTCTTCCTCGGTGATAGGAGGTTCCTCATCATCGTCGTCAAAAGGCTCCCCCTCCCACTCGATGGAAACGTCGTGTTCTTCGAGGTTGATGCGTACCCACAAAAGGAGCATATCGCCCTCGTCGGTTTCCACGTTGCGGGCGGCGATGATGGGAGCAGTCTGGTGCAGGCCCTCCGGCGTGCGGTATTCCAGGTGGATGGTGTTCTTGTGCCGCCAGGCGCGATGGCAGCGTTCGACCAGCGCCGGCCCGTTGAAGGTGCGCAAACGGGTCAGGGCGACCTCGCTGCGGGCAGCCCCTTCGCCCAGACTGCGCGTCCATTCGGTGTTCATCAATTCAAACGTCGGCGGCGGGCCTTCGATGATGGTGATTTTATCCTCGGTATAGTGCTCCATGTGTCTTCCTCTGTGCCTGTGGCTGATAGCCGGTGCGTTGTGGCCGCGGCCTCCGAATCATACCACAGATGCCGTCGGGCGAAGGCGGTGAAGGACAATTGACGAGACCCGTCCGGTCTTTCCCGCGGTGAGACTTCCGAAATTCTACCGGGCTCCCCTCCCAGTGCAGAGCAACTTATAATGGGCGCGCGCCTGCGCCAGACTTTGCTCCACCCACCATTGGAGGGTGCGCTTGCCGTACTGGGGATGCCGCCCCTCTACGCTCCAGGGGATGGGTACGTGGCTCCGAACGCGGGCGATTTCCCCGGCGTGCAGGGAAAGGCAGGTTTCCAGAATATCCTGGGGGGATTCGTCGGGGTTGTAGGTCGCCAGCCAGGTTTCCCAGGCGGGGAAGGGCAGGGACAGGTCGGTCTCGCCTGCCAGCAGGCGGGTGATGGAGGGGAAGATGACATCCCGCTCGATGTCGCGGAGATGGGCCAGCACCTGGTGAAGGGTGGATTCCCCTGCTCCACCAGGGCGGTGCCAATCCGCGGCGGGGATGCGGGAGACGGCCTCCCGCAAGGCGGCGGGGGTTGCTTCCCAATGGGACATCATGCGCTCCCGATAGGCGTACAACTCTTTCATGGCCGTTTACATTGTACGCCAGCCGCCCCCGTCCACGTGGAGACAGGCTCCGTTGATGTGCTGCGCCGCCGGGGAGCACAAGAACAAAGCCGCCTCAGCCACCGCGGCGGGTTGGAGGGGCGCACCGGTCACCAGGCGGGCGGCAATGCGGGGGAATTCTTCGCCCAGGCGTTCCCGTGTGGAGGCGGTATCCAGCAGGCCGGGGCACAGAGCGTTGACGCGGATGCCGTAGGGAGCCAGTTCCCGGGCCGCGGCGCGGGTCAGGGCCGTCAGCCCGGCTTTGGTGGCGGCGTAGAGGGCATCGCTCCGGCCCCCCGGCAGGCGGGGCGTTGCGTCTCCGATGTTGAGCATCACCCCGCCGGAACCCTGCTGGCGCATGATGCGCCCCGCGACCTGCATCAGCAGGAACGGCCCGCCCAGATTGATGTTCAACGTGCGCTGCAAATCCCATTCGTCCATATCCAGCAGGGAAGCGCGGGGGCGCACGGCGGCGTTGTTGACCACGATGTCCAGCCGCCCCCAGCGGTCCAGGATGCGGTTGAGGATGCCCTGCACGGGCGTCTTCTTGGCGATGTCGCCGGTCCAGGCTTCGGCCTGCCCGCCGGCGGCGCGGATTTGCTCCACGGTGTCGTCCAGGTTGACGGGGGTCAGGTCGTTGGCGGCCACGCGGGCGCCCTGAGCGGCGAAGGCCAGCGCCAGGGCACGGCCCAGGCCGCGCCCCGCGCCGGTGATGAGCACTACCTGGTCACGGAGATGGTTCATCGGTGGTCGTTCCTTCGGGGCAGACGGGAATCTGCCCCTGGTTGGTGTGGGCGTTGAGCGGCAGGTTCAGATAGGGGGAAGGGTCGAGGGTGTTCCCGATTTCCAGTTCGTTGAGGAAGTTCCCGCCCCGGTCTTTGACGATGGAGAAATGCAGGTGGACCCCGACGGGCTTGAAGGGGTCGCCGGAGTAATTGCCCTGATAGCCGAGCAGCGTTCCGGCGGAGACGAAAACTTCGCTGCTTCCGGGCGGGAAGGCGGCTTCGATGAAAGAGTTGCCCTGGGCGTCGGCCATGTGGGTGTAGTAGAGCCAGATTTGGCGCCCCGGATGGAGGGGGTCCTCGGGGATGCGCTGGATAAGGCTGGATTTCCAGTCCCCCAGGCGGGTGAGGTACCCGTCGGCGGCAGCGTAGACCGGGGTTTGAGCGGCTTCCGTACCCCCGAAGATATCCACCCCCGTATGGCGGTGTCCCGGGCGGAAGGAATCGTCCCACAGGTAGCCGATGAAGCCGTCCGTGGGAATCTGGAAAGGGGCTGCGCCGCAGCGTTCCCCGGCATGTACCATCCAGTCGGGGTGCGCTTCGGGGTGGCGCAGCCACTCCCACACCTGGCGGTGACGCGGGGCGGTGTTGACCGTTCCGCCGAGGAGGGTGTTTCCGGGGCGGGAGAAGTACCACACCGCCGCGCCCAGAACGACGAAGAAGGGCAGGACGACTTTAACGGGATTCCTGTAAGGGGCGCTCATTCTTGGGGTGAGGAGCCGCGCAAAGAGCGGATGCGCTCCAGCGAATCTTCCCGGTGTTCCGCAATCAGGAGAGTCACCCGCCGGTTGGTGATGCGCTGCAAAATCTCCCCGGCGACCTGGCCCTCCGGGCTGAGCAGGGCGGCCTCCAGAGCGGAGAGGTCATCGAAGTACAACTCGTGAATCATTTCCAGGCGGTAGGGGCCGAACAGATGGGCATGGGGGTGAACGCTGGATTCGCGTCGCAGGCCCGGCATCCGCTCGGCGGCGTGCAGGAAGTGGGGCCACTGTTCGTAGAAAGCGCCGCTGTCGAAGGGCGGGGGGATGAGGATGACGAGTTTGTACATGGTGTTCCCTTGTGCGCGGAGGGATTATACCGCCAAACGCGAAAGACCTGACAGGCCGGGTGTACCAAGAAAATGCAGGTTATAAATTCAGGGAGAAAGGGCCAGCCGAAGAGCATCCAGGCGGCCACTGTGGAGTTCGGCTAATCCGGCCAACACAACTTGGGCATAGTCCTTTTACCCTCCCCGGCCTTGTCGCTTCGTACGGTGGTGCACTACGGTGTTGATGCCGCTTTCCCTCGTGCCACTTCCTGCCGGGCGTCCCTGCTCCCGGAACTCGTCATAGCAAGTCGTGGTTTGTGATACTTCGCTTTCGTCTACGAAATACATGGTAGAACCGAAACTCATGGAGCGGCGCATGGAAGAACATCAATGGGAAGAGTTGTACCGCACTTTGTTGCCCCGAGTTTTTCATTATTTCAGTTACCGTGTGGGGAGTATTCCCCAAGCGGAGGACCTCACTGCGACTACCTTTGAAAAAGCCTGGCGAAGCCGCTGGCGTTTCCGTGGCGATGAAGATGGATTTGCCCGCTGGGTGTTCGGCATTGCCCGCCACGTTGCCGCCGATTATTTTCGCAAGGATGGGCATGTGACTCTCGCCCTGGAAAAAGCAAGGCTGGTTGACGAACATCCCTCTCCTGAGGAATATGCACAGACTAAAGATGATTTTGAACGTTTGACCATCCTGCTGCAAAAATTGTCGGTGCGCGAGCGCGAACTGATTGCCCTCAAGTATGGGGCTGGGATGACCAACCGCGCAATTGCCGAGGTTACCGGTCTGTCGGAAAGCAATGTAGGCACTATACTTCATCGCTCCGTTAATCGGTTACGACTTTTGTGGAAGGAGAAAGAGTAATGAACGATGATTTCCTGTATCGCGCCCGCCCCCCTTTGCGGCGAGACTTTGCAGACCAACTGTACGAGCGGGTGCGAAGACTTCCCTGGTGGATGGGGGTGTGGGGGGGGTATCGTTCCCGGAAACTGACCATTCGCAACGCTTTCCTGGCGCTGTTGATTGTCGCGGTTGCAGCTTGTACCTACGCCGTGACGACCCCCCGCAATGTTCACGTCGATGGTTTCGGCTGGGTGCAGGAGCATCGCGGGCAGCGAACCCTGTACGCCGCGGATAGTTGGAATTCTTCCGCGCCCTCCGTGCCTTCCAGCCCGCCATCTCTCGTAAGCGTGGAAGTGGCCGATGAAATGTTGGATGGCCGCCTGAAATTCCCCACTTGGGTGCCGGAAGGCTATCAATTGGTGAACAGCGGCCTGCGCCCGCCACTGATTCCCTCCCACTGGGATACACTGGTCACCTGGAGGCGGGAAGGGAGCGCTGACGGCCAGGGCGACCTGATTCTCTACCTGCGGAGTCAGGGTATTCCGCCGCTTGAAGGGCATGAAGAAAGTTATGTGGAAGCCCCCCGCCATCGTTGGGAGGAAGTCCACTTTCGGAACGTGACGGCCATCCTCGTGAAAGGGCATTTTGACTGGCGGAGTATGCCCCCTCTCGAAGAGTGGCAAGACGGGAAGTTTGTCATCCGTTGGTCGGACGACCTGGGTTATAGCCTGCATTGGCACGAAGATGGTATTGCCTATCTGTTGGAGACTTACGACCGGGGACTCTTGCCTCAGGAACTCATCAAAATCGCCGAGTCATTCCGCTGAAAGGCGCTTAGGTTCCTTGAGGAAATGAGCCGAAATCTGTGGGGATTGTTTTAAACGTGTAACCCCCGAAACAATCCCCACAAGCAACCATGTTACCCCATTGGAAAGATGGGGATGGCTACAATCCAGTCACCGCAAAAAGACCTGACGGGTTTCGCAAACCCGTCAGGTCTCAGTGTTTGGTTTCGGCGAGGACGCGGCGGGCGGCCGTTTCGTCGGTAATCAGAACGTTGATGAATCCCCCGCGCAAAGCCCCCAGGATGGTTTCCCCTTTTTTCTCTCCGCCGGCAACCCCCACAACGGTGTCGATGACTTTCAGTTCTTCCAGGGTGATGCCCACAACGCGGCGGTTGATGTCAATATCCAGGACGTGCCCGTCGGCATCGTAATGATGGGCGCAAATATCCCCCACCGCGCCTGCCCGGCGAATCGCCAGGGTTTCTTCTTCGGAGACGTACCCTGCCCGCAGCAGACTGTAAAGAGCGGGGTCGGTGGTGCCAATTCCCACCAGGGCGATGTTGACGTTGCGGGCGCGCTCCAGGGTGGTCTGGATGGAACTGTCCTGGATGATGATGTTCTGCCCCGCTTCGCTGTCAATA
>DRKV01000329.1 GCA_011051635.1 Chloroflexota bacterium
ACCCGCAACCCCCTAACTTCGCAACTCCTAACCCGCAACCCCCTAACCCGCAACCTCCTAACTCGCAACCCCGTACTTGACACCTGATACTTGGCACATGACACCTGACACCCCCATCACCACCCTCACCTCCCTCGGCCAGTCCATCTGGTACGACAACATCGAGCGCCGCCTGCTGGAAAACGGCGAACTGGCCGCCATGATACAGCGCGGCGACATCCGCGGCCTGACCTCCAACCCCAGCATCTTCCACAAAGCGATTGCCCATTCCCGCGATTACGACCCGGCCCTCCTCCCCATGGCCTGGGCGGGATACGAAGCGCCCCGCATCTTCGAGCGCCTGGCTATCGAAGACATCCGCGCCGCCGCAGACCTGCTCCGTCCCCTCTACGACCAGACCGGCGGAGATGACGGCTACGTCAGTTTGGAAGTCAGCCCCGACCTGGCCTACGACACCGCCGGTACGCTGGCCGACGCCCGCCGCCTGTGGGAACTGGTAGACCGTCCCAACCTGATGATAAAAATTCCCGCCACCGAAGCCGGTCTGCCCGCCATCCGGGATGCCATCGCCGCTGGCATCAACGTCAACGTCACCCTGATTTTCTCCGTGGAGCGCTACGAAGCGGTCATGGACGCCTACCTCAGCGGCCTCGAACGCCTCCTCTCCTCCCCCCCTCCCACCCCTCCCCCCTCGGGGGAGGGGCCGGGGGTGGGGGAGGGGCTAGGGGTGGGGGCAAGGCCGGGGGTGGGGGCGGTGGCCTCGGTCGCCTCCTTCTTCGTCTCCCGCCTGGATACCAAAGCCGACGCCCGCCTGCAGGAAATCATCGCCGCTGGCGGCCCACAGGCCGAGATTGCCCGCTCCCTGCTGGGGAAAATCGCGATTGCCAACGCCAAAGAAGCCTACGCCCGCTTCAAGCGTGTCTTCACCAGCGAGCGCTTCCGCCGCCTTGCAGCCCGGGGGGCGCGCCTTCAGCGTCCCTTGTGGGCATCCACCAGCACCAAGAACCCCGCCTACCCCGACACCCTCTACGTGGATTCCCTCATCGGCCCCCACACCGTCAACACCGTCCCGCCCAAGACCCTGGCGGCCTTCAAAGACCACGGCACCGCCGCTCTTACCCTGGAGACCGGCCTGGAGGAAGCCCGCCGTCACCTGGCGGCTCTTGAGTCCCTGGGCATCTCGCTGGCGGAACTCACCCGCGAACTGGAAGAGGAAGGCGTGGCCGCCTTTGCCAAAGCCTTCCACGCCATGATGAAGACGATTGAAGAACGGCGGCAGGCCGCCCGGAACCAACTCGGCCCGCTGGCGGATTCCGTTGCCCGCAGAGTAAGCGCCCTCGAAGAGATTGCCGCTCCCCGCCGCCTTTGGGAGCACGACCCCTCCCTGTGGACGGACGACCGCCGGGGGGCTGCCGAAATCCGCATCCGTCTGGGGTGGCTGGATGCCCCCCAAAACAGCTGTCCTCTCCTGGAACCCCTCGCTGCCCTGCGGCAATCCCTCCAAAAAGACGGCATCCGCCGCGTCCTCCTCCTGGGCATGGGCGGCTCCTCCCTCGCCGCCGAAGTCATTGCCTCCATCCTCCCTCCCCCTTCCCCTCCCCCCTCGGGGGAGGGGCCAGGGGTGAGGGTTCCCTTCGCCGTCCTCGACTCCACCCACCCGGAGCAAGTCCTGGCCGCCGCCCGCGCCTTCCCGCCCTCCGAGAGCCTGTACCTCGTCGCCAGCAAATCGGGAACCACTGCCGAACCGCTGGCCTTCCTCGACTACTTCTGGGAACTGACCGGCGGGGATGGCAGCCGCTTTGTGGCCGTCACCGACCCCGGTTCGCACCTGGAAAGTCTGGGACGGGAGCGAAACTTCCGCTCTGTCATCCTGGCCGACCCCAACGTGGGCGGGCGCTACTCGGCGCTGACCGCCTTCGGCCTCACCCCCGCCGCCCTGATGGGGGCCGACCCCGCCGCCCTCCTCGACCGCGCCGCCTGGATGCAGGCGCAATCCCTCCCCGACGTGCCCGCCGGACGCAACCCCGGCCTGGTGCTGGGGGCCGTTCTGGGGCAGGCTGCCCTCCGCGGGCGCGACAAACTGACTCTCTTCGCCGACGAACCGCTGGGCGCTTTCGGGGCCTGGCTGGAGCAACTCATCGCCGAGAGCAGCGGGAAGCGCGGCCAGGGCATCCTCCCCGTGGAGGGGGAGCCGCCTGCCGACCCCTCCCTCTACGGCGCAGACCGCATTTTCGTCTACCTGCGCCGCAGCGGGACGCACGACGCCGCCCTGGATGCCTTGCGCGCCGCCGGGCATCCCGCCCTGGTGCTGGATTTCCCCGATGCTTACCACTTGGGGGCGGCTTTCTACCGTTGGGAGGTGGCCGCCGCCGTGGCCTGCGCCATCATCGGGGTGAACGCCTTCGACCAGCCCGACGTGCAGGATGCCAAAGCCCGCGCCAAGGCCGCCATCGCCGCTTACCGGCAGCAGGGCGCTTTCGACGAAGGCGCGCCCGCCTGGGAAAGCGAAACCGCCGCCGTGTACGGAGAAATCCCTCCCGGGGCGGGGTCGCTGGCCGAAATTGTGGGCGCTTTCCTGGCGCAGGGGAAAGCGGGCGACTACGTGGCGCTGAACGCCTTCCTGCCGCGCACCCCGGAATGGGCCGCCCGCCTCCGCGAACTGCGTATAGTCATTCGGGAGCGCACCCATCTTGCCACCACGCTGGGCTTTGGGCCGCGCTTCCTCCACTCCACCGGGCAATTCCACAAAGGCGGTCCGAACAACGGCCTCTTCCTCGTCTTCACCGACGACCCGCAGGAGGACGCCGACATCCCCGGTCAGGGGCTCACCTTTGGGGCGCTGCTCCGCGGCCAGGCCCTCGGCGACATCGCCGCCCTGCGCTCCCGCGGTCGCCGCGTCCTGCGCGTCCATCTGCGCTCTCCCGAAGCCCTGAAGGGATTGCTGCAATAATCCTGTCCCTAACCTCCTAACCCCTAACTCCCTAACCTCCTAACCCCTAACTCCCTAACTCCCTAACTCCCTAACCCCCTAACCCCTAACTCCCGCTCCCCTCATGTCATCTCAGTCCACCCCTTCCAAAAT
>DRKV01000330.1 GCA_011051635.1 Chloroflexota bacterium
CGCCGCCGTGGGTGGCCCGCAAGTGGTCGGCATCCTGATTGACGCGACCGGCGGCAACTACCGCATCATGTTCCTCTTCTCCGCCCTCTTCATGGCGCTGGCCGGCTTCTTCATGCTCCGCGTCCGGGAAGGCAAAGCGGCTCCGGCCCGCAACCCCTAACCTCCTAACTCCGTAAATCTTGCATAAGAAACGCCCTCCAGCAGGAGGGTGTTTTCTTGACCCCCCTTCCGCCGCATGGTATCATTTTATGCGGATATTTAGCACTCTAAAGGGGAGAGTGCTAAATATCGGAGCGCTTATGGCGGAAAAAGAACTTACCCAACGGCAAAAACTCATCCTGGCGCTGATTGTCCGTGAGCACATCGAGTCGGCTCAGCCGGTCGGCTCCAAGCGGCTGGTACGCAAGTACAACCTGGACATCAGTTCGGCCACCGTGCGCAACGAGATGAGCGCCCTGACCGAACTCGGCTACCTGCACCAGCCCTACACATCCGCCGGACGCGTCCCTACCGAACAGGGATACCGTTATTTCGTGCATCAACTGATGCGGCGGCACGCCCTCCCTGCGGAGACCCAGCGCACCATCACCCACCAGTTCTACCAGACCGGCGGAGATGTGGATGAGTGGATGCGCCTGGCGGCCTCCATCCTGGCGCAGCAATCGCAGGCCGCCTCCCTGGTCACTGCCCCGCACCCCGCCGAAGCGCGCTTCAAACACATCGAATTGATTGCCACTCGCGGGCGGCAGGTGCTCATGGTACTCGTCCTGGTGGGCGGGCAGGTGCGCCAGCAAATGCTCACCCTGGCCGAACCGGCCTCCCAGCCGCGTTTGAGCGCCGCCGCCAATCACCTCAACGCCCTGTGCCGCGGCCTGGATACCGAAGGCGTGGCGGCGCGAGCCGCCCAGTGTGAAACGCTGGAGCAGGACATCATCCGCCTGACGGTGGAAGAGATGCGCCGCGCCAGCGGGAGCATCGCCGACGACCTCTACCACGACGGGCTGAGCAACATGCTGGCCGAGCCGGAATTCTCCGAATCGGAGGCCGCCCGCGGCGCGTTGCGCCTTTTCGAAGAGCGCCCGATGATGGAAGACCTGCTTACCCAGGCCATGTCCGCCACGACGGTGGGCGGCGTGCAGGTGCTCATCGGCGGCGAAAACACCCGCCGGGAACTGCGAAACTGTTCGGTAGTGCTGGCGCGTTACGGAGCGCCCGGCGTCATCACCGGCATGTTGGGCGTCCTCGGCCCCATCCGTATGCCTTACGGACGCACCATCTCCACCGTTCGCTTCGTTGCCGGCCTCCTCAGCGACATGGTCACGGAACGGCTGGTGGAGTAGGTGTCAGGCGTACAGCGTACAGGGTACGGCACACTCCCCGCCCGTTCCCCTTCTCCTAATCCCCAATCCCTAGTCCCTAATCCCCAATCCCTAGTCCCTAATCCCACCCATGACCGACAAAAACGAGACCACCCCCAAAGCGGCTGCCACTAACGAAGAAGCCGCACCCCCCGAAATCGAGACCGTTCCCGCCCTGCCTCCGGAGACGGAAACCCCCGAAGAGGGCGCGCCCTCCGAAGAGGTATCCACCCTCCAGGAGCAGTTATCCACCGCCCAAGCCCAGGCACAGGAATACCTGGACGGCTGGCAGCGCGCCCGCGCTGAATTCGCCAACTACAAGCGCCGCGTGGAGCGCGACCGCGAGCAGATGCAGCAGGACGCCGTTGCCCGGGTCGTCATCCGCTACCTGCCCATCGTGGACGACCTGGAGCGCGCCCTGCAGAATCGCCCGCAGGAAGGCGAAGGCGCGGCCTGGGCGGAGGGCATCGAACTGGTGTACCGCAAGTTGCTGGCCGCCCTGGAGGCCGACGGCGTCAAGCCCATGCAGGCTCTGGGAGAGCATTTTGACCCCAGCCTGCACGAGGCCGTGATGCAGGAACCCTCCGACGAGTACGAAAGCGGCCAAATCATCGAAGTCTTGCAGCCCGGCTACTGGATTGGCGAGCGTGTCTTGCGTCCTGCGCTGGTCAAAGTGGCTGCGTAGGCGTTTTCATTCCCTCCAGGAGCAATCATCATGGGCAAAATCATCGGTATCGACCTGGGTACCACCAACTCCGTCGTGGCCGTCATGGAAGGCGGCGAACCGACCATCATCCCCTCCGCGGAGGGCGCGCGCACCATCCCCTCCGTGGTAGCAATCAACAAAAATGGAGAGCGCCTGGTGGGGCGCGCGGCGCGCAATCAGGCCGTGGTCAACCCCGAAAACACGGTCTTCTCCATCAAGCGCTTCATGGGGCGCAAATTCGACGACCCTGAAGTGCAGCGCACCATCCAGCGCGTGCCCTACAAAGTGACCGCCGCTCCCAACGGGGATGTGCGCGTTCTCATGGGCGGACGGGAATACTCGCCGCCGGAAATCTCGGCCATGATTCTGGCGAAACTCAAGGCCGATGCCGAAGCCTACCTCGGCGAGCCGGTCACGCAGGCCGTCATCACTGTCCCGGCCTACTTCAACGATGCCCAGCGCAACGCCACCAAAGACGCGGGCAAAATCGCCGGCTTGGAAGTGCTGCGCATCATCAACGAGCCGACCGCTTCCTCCCTGGCCTACGGACTGGACAAGCAGGAAAGCCACAACATCGCCGTCTACGACCTGGGCGGCGGCACCTTCGACATCTCCATCCTGGACGTGGGCGAAGGCGTCTTTGAGGTGCGCGCCACCAGCGGCGACACCTTCCTGGGGGGCGACGATTTCGACCAGCGCATCATGGATTACCTCATCACGGAGTTCCTCCACCAGGAGGGGATTGACCTGCGTAACGACCGGCAGGCCCTCCAGCGCATCAAGGAAGCCGCCGAAAAGGCCAAAATCGAACTCTCTTCCATGATGCAGACCGAAATCAACCTGCCCTACATCACCGCCGACGCCAGCGGCCCCAAGCATCTGGTGCTTACCCTGACGCGCGCCAAAGTGGAGCAACTCACCGCCGACCTGGTGGAACGCTCCCTGCGCCCCGTGGAGCAGGCTCTCAAGGACGCCGGCCTGTCCATCTCCGAGATTGGCGACGTGGTGCTGGTCGGCGGGATGACGCGGATGCCCTCCGTTCAGGAGGCCGTGCGCCGCATGTTTGGCCGCGACCCCCACAAGGGCGTCAACCCCGACGAAGTCGTCGCTTTGGGAGCCGCCATCCAGGGCGGGGTGCTGGGCGGCGAAGTCAAAGACATCCTCCTCCTGGATGTCACCCCCCTGACCCTCTCCATCGAGACCTGGGGCGGGGTAGCGACTCCCCTCATCGAGCGCAACGCGACCATCCCTACCCGCAAGAGTCAGATTTTCTCCACCGCTTCCGACAACCAGTCCCAGGTTGAGATTCACGTCGTTCAGGGCGAGCGCCCCCTGGCGCGGGATAACAAGTCGCTGGGCAAATTCATCCTGGACGGCATCCCCCCCGCCCCGCGCGGCGTGCCGCAGATTGAAGTCACCTTCGACATCGACGCCAACGGCATCCTGAAGGTCACCGCCGAGGACAAGGCCACCGGACGCTCTCAGCACATCACCATCACCGCTTCCTCCGGTCTCACCGAGGCGGAGGTAGAGCGGATGCGCTCCGAGGCGGAGAAGCACGCCGAGGAAGACAAACGCCGCAAGGCGCTCATCGAGGCCCGCAACGAAGCCGATACCGCCGCCTACACCGCCGAGAAAGCGCTCCGCGACCTGGGTGACAAAGTGCCCCCTGAAACGCAGGAGGAAATCCGCTCTCAGGTGAAGACCGTACGCTCCCTGCTGGAAGGCGAAGACCTGGCCGAACTGGAAGCCGCCACCCAGCGCTTGAAGACCCTCGTCAGCCAAATGGGCGCGGCAGCCTATGGCGAGGCGAAGGATGAAATGCAGAATGATGAAGGGTGAAAGTCGGCAAATTGGTGATTGGGTGATTGGGTAACTGGGTAACTTGGCGACTGGAAAGGGCGTCTCCTCACCTCATCATCTCCCCATCACCCCATCTCATCATCCCATCACCTCCCCA
>DRKV01000331.1 GCA_011051635.1 Chloroflexota bacterium
GCACCGTGGGCGACTGTCCCGCAGCGCGCAGAGTGTAGATGTGCTTGAGGGTATCTTCGCGCTGCACGCGGGCGCGGTGCGCCTGCGCCTCCCGCCACACGGAGCGCAATCCATAGCGGGGCCAAAAGAAAGCCGCGGCCAGCGCGACCAGGGAAAACAGAGCAATCCACCAGGGGAGATTCATAGATACCTCACTCGAAATTTAGGTATGCCTAAATTCTACCAGCCGCGGGGAGGCTGGTCAATACAGAATTTTTGGTTGACCTCTGCCCTGCTTTGTGGCATAATCGGCGGCAACCGACATACGTCAAAGGCTGTGATGGAAACGAGTAGGCCCCGCCACGGCTGCCAGCGAACCCGGGAGAGTGCGAGCCGGGAAAGTACAGCGAGGCCGAAAATCCTTCCGGAGCCGCAATCTGAAATGGTCAGGTAGTCGGGTAGTCAGGTGGTCGGATAGTCTGGTAGTCGGATAGTCTGGTAGTCAAATGACGGTCAGCCCACTGGACTCACAGGCTAAACGACTGGACGGCCAAATGACTGCCGCGACCAGGCGACTACACGACTACGCGACTAAAGTAAGAACGCCGGGCTTGCCACCCGTTATCACCGGCACGGGTATAAGTCGGGGAGGTGGTAACTGGGTAACTTCGTTTCCCAGTCACCTAGTCACCTAATCACCCCTCCTCCCCCACCGTACCCGACCAAGCGCCTGCCCTCGCGGCAGGAATCCGGGTGGTACCGCGGGAGACACAACTCTCGTCCCAGAGTGGACGGGAGTTTTTCTGTTGGGGAGTGGTGACGGGGTAACGGGGTGACAAGGTGACGAGTTGCCCTCCTGCCCATCACCCCATCACCTCCCCCTCACCCAATCACCCCATCTCATCACCTCATCATCTCCTCATCCCAACCAGGAGCACACCATGCCATTCAAACCCGAACCCAACAGTGTGGATTTCATTGCCCAGGAACACAAAATCCTCAAATTCTGGGAGGAGAGCCGCGCCTTCGAAAAACTGCGGGAATTGCGCAAAGGGAAGAAACCCTGGTCTTTCCTGGACGGCCCCATCACCGCCAACAACCCGATGGGCGTCCATCACGGCTGGGGGCGCACCTACAAAGACCTCTTCAACCGCTTCTGGGCCATGCAAGACCGCGAATTGCGCTACCAGAACGGCTTTGACTGCCAGGGCCTCTGGGTGGAAGTGGAAGTCGAGAAGGAAAAGGGCTTCACCAGCAAAAAGGACATCGAAGACTACGGCCTGGACAAATTCGTCAAGGAGTGCAAGGCCCGCGTCCTGAAGTACGCCGCCGTCCAGACCGGGCAATCCATCCGCCTGGGCTACTGGATGGACTGGAACAGGCCGGAAGACCTCCTCGCCCTGCGCGAAAAACTTCTGGAAGACCCCCAGCAAACCATCACCGTGGAAGGCCCGCAAGGTCCGGTCACCGATACGGTGGAGCAAATCGTGGGGCGACTCGGCCTCCCCGAAATGGGCGGCAGTTACTTCACCTTTTCCACCGAGAACAACTACATGATTTGGACCTTTCTCAAGAAAACCTGGGAGAAAGGCTGGCTCTACCGCGGCGCGGACGTGATGCCCTGGTGCCCGCGCTGCGCCACCGGCATCAGCCAGCACGAAATTGTCACCGATGGTTACCAGGAACTCACCCACCGCAGCGTGACCCTCAAGTTTCCCCTGCGAGAACGCCCCGGTGAAGCCCTCCTCGTCTGGACCACCACCCCCTGGACTTTGACCTCCAACGTCGCCGCCGCCGTCGGCCCCGACCTGACTTACCTGCGCGTCCGCCAGGGCGATGAGATTTTCTACCTCTCCAAAGGCACCCTCCACATGCTCAAAGGGGAGTACGAAGTGCTGGGCGAACTCAAAGGCCGCGAGATGGAAGGCTGGACTTACGAAGGCCCCTTCGACGACCTGCCCGCCGCCCAAAAACCCGGCGGCGTCACCTACCTGGACGCGCTTCTTGAAAAATCTCCCCTCTCGGCGGCGCAGGCTCATCGCGTCCTGCTGTGGGATGAAGTCGGCGAAGAGGAGGGCACCGGCATCGTCCACATCGCCACCGGTTGCGGGGCGGAGGACTTTCAACTGGGCAAAGAACACGGCTTGCCCTTCATTGCCCCTCTCGACGATGAAGGCTACTTCGGCGACCAATTCGGCCCCTTCAGCGGCATGCACGTCTCGGAAGTGGCCGACCCCATCTTCGCCGCCCTGGAAGCCAAAGGCCGCCTCTACAAAGTCGAAGACTACACCCACCGCTACCCCACCTGCTGGCGCTGCAAGACCGAACTCGTCTTCCGCCTGGTGGATGAGTGGTTCATTGACATGGGGCCGGTTTACGACAAGCCCCGCGAAGAACTCACCCCCGAAGAGAAGGAACGCTCCCTGCGCTACCAGATTATGGATGTCGTTGACCAGATTCGCTGGGTTCCCGAATTCGGCCACGCCCGCGAGATTGACTGGCTCTACAACATGCACGACTGGATGATTTCCAAGAAGCGCTACTGGGGGCTGGCGCTCCCCATCTGGGTCTGCGAAGACTGCGGGCATTACCACGTCATCGGCGACGAGCACGAACTGGAAGCCCGCGCCGTCGAAGGCTGGGAGAGGTTCGAGGGGCACACCCCCCACCGCCCCTTCGTGGACGCCGTCAAAATCAAGTGCGACAAGTGCGGCGGGACGATGAGCCGCATCCCCGACGTGGGCAACCCTTGGCTGGATGCCGGCATCGTGCCTTTCAGCACCCTCCAGTACCGCGCCAACCCCGACTACTGGCGCAAGTGGTATCCCGCCGATTGGGTCAGCGAATCCTTCCCCGGACAGTTCCGCAACTGGTTCTACTCGCTGTTGGCGATGGCTACCGTTGTGGACGGCACGCCGCCCTTCAGAGAACTCTTCGGCTACGCCCTCCTCTTCGCCGAGGATGGCCGCCAGATGCACAAATCCTGGGGCAACGCGATTGAATTCAACGAGGCCGCCGACAAAATGGGCGTGGACGTGATGCGCTGGCTGTATTGCGCCCACAAACCGGAGAACAACCTTCTGTTTGGATATGGCCGCGCCGATGAAGTCCGCCGCCGTTTTCTCATCCCCCTGTGGAACATTTACAGTTTCTTCACCACCTATGCCGCCCTGGACGGATGGGAGCCGGACTCCCCCGCGGCTGCTCCCGCCAAACCTGAGGAATCTACCCCCGAGAGCGCCAACCCCCTCGACCGCTGGATACTGGGGCGTCTCAACCAGGTCATCGCCGCCGTGACGCGTGCCATGCGCGCCACCGACCCCTTCGGAGCGACCCTGGCCGTCGAGCCGTTCATTGATGACCTGAGCAACTGGTACCTGCGCCGTTCCCGCCGCCGCTTCTGGAAGAGCGACCGCGCCGATGCCGACAAACAGGCCGCCTACGCCACCCTCTACCACGTCCTGGTGCGCCTCACCCGCCTTCTGGCCCCCTTCACCCCCTTCGTCACCGAGGTCATGTACCAAAACCTGGTGCGCGGCGTGGATGCCAACGC
>DRKV01000332.1 GCA_011051635.1 Chloroflexota bacterium
ATACCAGAGGCATTTTGCGGCGGCAAGGCTTATCCTGGCAATTTGCCAGCGGGGCAGAAGTTTATCAGTTTCTCCAGTACGAGTCAATACTTTTTCAGCCCGGTCGTGAAAAATTGCGCGCCTGCCAGGCGAAATACAAGGCCACCGACCCCGCCGTGGCCGCATTGAGGGAGGCAATCGCGCCCCGCATGGGCAGGCGCAAGAGCAAATCGCAGTTTTTCCGCACCAAGGGGCGCAATCCCTGCCCCTCGTTGCCCACCACCAGCGCCAGCGCCCCGTCCAGGCGGACCTCATCCAGGGAGCGGGAATCCGCCCCCTCATCCAGCCCGACAACCCAGATGTCCTTTTCCTGCAAGGTCTGGATGGCTTGCGCCAGGTTAGCGCGCCCTACCCACAGGTGTTCGCTGGCCCCCGAGGAAGCGCTGACCACCGCGGGGGTGATGCCAGCCGCCCTTCTGAGGGGCAGCAGAACCCCGTGGATTCCCACGGCCTCAGCGGTGCGCAGGAGCGTCCCCAGGTTCTGCGGGTCTTGCAGGGAATCCAGTATCAGCAAAAAGGGCGGCTCCCCCGCGGAAAGGGCGCGCTCCACCACCTCCGGCAGGGAGACGTAGGGGTAGGCGCTCACTTCCAGGGCAATCCCCTGATGGGAGATGGGGGAGAGAGCATCCAGGCGACGGCGTTCCACTTTGCGGAGGGGGATGCCGCGCCGGGAGGCCAGCCGAAGGCTCTCCGCGACGCGTCCCTTGGGCTTGACGCCCTCCGCCAGCCACAGAGAAAAACCCTGCCGCCGGGCGGCGCGCAGGGTTTCGTAAACCGGTTGACGACCGACAATCCACTCGCGCATCTTACTCCCAATGCCAGGTGGTACCGGCCTTGCTGTCCTCCAGCACCACGCCCAGGTCTTTCAGGCGGTCCCGGATGAGGTCGGAAAGCGCCCACAACTTCTGGCGGCGCAATTCGGCGCGCACTTCCAGGAGGAGTTCGATGAACGGCTCCGCGGCCTTGTCCGCCTGCCCGGTTTCAGGGCGCAAGCGCAGCCCCAGGACGCCGCCCAGGTCAACCAGGGTTTGCTGAGCGGGGGCCAGCACGGAGTCGGCTGCCCCGGCATCCCGCGCCTGATTGATGGCCTTCACCAGGGCGAAAAGTTCTCCCAGCGCCCCGGCAGTGTTGAAATCATCATCCATGGCCTCCTCGAAGCCCTTTCGGGTGGCTTCGGTCTGGCGCTTGAGAGCCTCCACGGGTTCGCCTTCGGTGAGAGATGCGCCGGGGAGAGCCGATTTGAGCGCCCCGCGCAGGCGTTCCAGGGCTTTCTCAGCCTGGGCAATCACTTCATCGTTGAAGGTCAGCGGATTGCGGTAACTGGAATTGAGCACCATCATGCGCAGGACATCGCCATCGTGTTCGGCGAGAAAGTCCTCGATGGTGACCAGATTGCCGATGGACTTGGACATCTTCTCACCGGAGAGTTGCAACATGCCGTTATGCACCCAGTAGCGGGCGAAGGGCTTGCCGGTATAACTCTCCGTCTGGGCGATTTCGTTCTCGTGGTGGGGGAAAATCAGGTCGTTGCCGCCGCCGTGAATGTCAATCTGTTCGCCGAGGTGCGCCAGGTTCATGGCCGAGCATTCGATGTGCCAGCCGGGGCGTCCCGGCCCCCAGGGGCTATCCCAGGCCGGTTCGCCGGGTTTGGAGGCCTTCCACAAGGCGAAATCCATAGGGTCTTCCTTGTTCTCGTCCACCTCAATGCGTGCCCCGGCGCGCATATCGTCCAGTTTGCGCCCGGAAAGTTTGCCGTAATCTTCGTCGCGGCGCACCCGGAAGTAAACATCCCCGTTGGGGGCGGGATAGGCGTAGCCCTTGTCAATCAGGCCCTGCACCATCTGGATAATCTGGTCTATCTCCTGGGTGGCGCGCGGGTTGATGGTGGCGGGCAGCACGTTGAGGTCGCGCAAGTGCTGGTCGAACTCGTGCATGTACTCTTCCGCCAATTCGAGAGGGTCGCGTCCCTGGGCGTTGGCGCGCTGGATGATTTTGTCGTCCACGTCGGTGTAGTTCATCACGTGGAACACGGTGTAGCCCTTGTATTCCAGATAGCGGCGGATGATGTCGAAGACCAGCACCGACATGGCGTGCCCGACGTGGGCCTTGTCGTACACCGTCGGGCCGCACACGTACATCCGCACTACGCCCGGTTCCAGAGTTTCAAAAGGTTCTTTCTTTCGGGTCAGGGTATTGTAGATTCGTAAGGTCATGTCTCTCGCTCCTTTGCGGTCACGCGGGCGAAAATCATCCGCCCGGCGGAAGTTTGCAAGACTTTGGTCACCATTACGTGCGTTTTCAGGCCGATGAACGGTTCGCCGTCCTCCACGACGACCATCGTGCCATCTTCCAGGTAGCCCACTCCCTGCCCCGGCTCTTTGCCGGCCTGGATGATTTCCACATCCAGGGTTTCACCAGGCAGGAAAACCACCTTGACCGCGTTCGCCAGGTCGTTGATGTTCAGCACCGTCACGCCCTGCAATTCGGCGACGCGGTTGAGATTGTAGTCGTTGGTGAGGATGGGACAGTCCAATTCCCGCGCCAGCACCACCAGTTTGGCGTCCACTTCCCGCGTCCCTTTGGCATCCATATCGGTGATGCGGACGGGCACACCGGGGATTTTCTGCAATTCGCTCAACACTTCCAGGCCGCGCCGCCCGCGCTGCCGCCGCAAGCCGTCGGCGGAATCGGCCACGTACTGCAATTCGTTGAGGACGAAGCGGGGGATGAGCAACTCCCCGAAGATGAAGCCCGTCCTGGCGATGTCGGCGATGCGCCCGTCAATGATGACGCTGGTATCCATCAGGATGGGCTGCAAGGTGCGTTTGGTCTTGCCCACCCCTCCATCAGAAACAACGCCGCTCCCGGAGAACAGCGCCGCCGCGGCCTCGAAAATGTCGTCCGTGCGCATGGAGAAGACGACAATCCCCAGGTAACCGAAGAGTACCGCCGTCAGGGCCGGGAGATAATCCCGCAAAGGTGAGGGCAGTTGCACCAGCGGAAAAGTCACCAGAGCGGAGACGAGCAGCCCGGCCATCAAGCCCCCCGTTCCAACGACCAGTTTTCGGGCGGAAAGATTGAGCAATCGAGCGCGAATGGCCCGAATCGGTCGGACGGTGAGCCATGGGGTGACAATGAGACCGGTCAGCGCGCCCACCAGGCCAAACACAATGGCATAGAGTTCCGGTTCCAGCACCAGTTGCCCAACGGAAGCCCCCAGGAAGACTCCACCGATGGAGAACGCGACCATACCGAGTAGACGGACGACAAATTCAACACTCACAATAAGTCCTCCCGGCACACCGAATGCATCGGCGCGCCAGTACACACGGATAAAAAAGGGTAGAATAAAGCCCGCATCCGGTCAGTCGGACTTTCCGCCTGCGGAAAAGCCGATGAAGAAGAAGGCTGTCTCACCGGACGCTTTCAGGGATGAAAAATATCCCTTCCATTTTACTACACTCACCTCGGTTACGGATATGCCCCAACGAGACTTGGACAAGGCCGCCCTGCGCGGCGAACCTTCGTATGTGTGGCGGGCAGGACAGGAACGCCGCCTGCAAATGATTGTCGAGGCCGCGGAAGAACGCATTCGCGGCGATATTCTGGAGAATGGCTGCGGCGTGGGGATGTACATGGAGCACATGCAGCCTTACGGGGGAACCATCATCGGGATGGAATACGATTTTGAGCGCGCTACAGAAGCCCGCCGTCGCTCCCCCTCCGTGCTGTGCGCCGCAGGGGAATACCTGCCTTTCCCCGCAGGGCGTTTTGACCTGATTCTCAGCCACGAGGTCATCGAGCACGTGCAGGATGACCGCCTGGCCGTGGCGGAGATGGTGCGCGCCCTCAGACCGGGAGGCCGGCTGGTGTTGTTTTGCCCCAATCGGGGCTATCCCTTCGAGACGCACGGCATCTACTGGAGGGGGAAATACCACTTTGGAAACAAGCCGCTGGTCAATTACCTGCCGCGCCCCCTGCGGGATAGGCTTGCCCCCCACGTGCGCATCTACACCCGCGGCGACCTGGAAGCCCTGTTTGCCGGTCTTCCGGTGCGCTACGTCACCCGCACGGTCATCTTCGGGGCATACGACAACATCATCGCCCGCCTGCCCCGCCTGGGGAAACCCCTGCGCGGCTTCCTCCAGGCGCTGGAGAAGACCCCCCTGCGCGTTTTGGGGCTTTCCCACTTTTGGGTGGTGGAAAAACTCCCTTACGAGGCCACCCGAAAATCGTAGATTCCGTCCACAACGGGCCACACCCGTCCGCAGGCAGCACATTCCATAGCGGAATCCGCTTCACGCCAGGCCTGTCCCCCGCAGGCCGGGCAGCGGAAAAAAGTTCCCTCGGCGGCGAGGGATGTTTCCCCTGCGGCTGTGGAGCGGGTGAAGACGCTGGGGGAGAGTTGCCACCAATCGCCGGTCAATTGCGCCAGGGAATCCATCCACACCAGGAGGCGGGTAGGCAGCAGTTTCTTGAGAAGAGCAATCCGGAAGTGGGAGACCGTCAACTGCCGTTGGAGAGCGAAACCGCTCTCCGCCAGGGTCGCGCGCACCATGCGGGGGTGAAAATCGAAGTTGAGGGCCGCAAATTCCACCGGTTCCGGCGTAAACGGCGACCAGGATTGGCGTTTGAGCAGGTAGCGGAGAACGGCCTTCAAGTTCTGTTTGTTGGCGTATTCCAGGATGAAGACGCCGCCCGGCTGCATCACGCGGCGGATTTCCCCCAAAGCCAGGGGCGCATCGGCCATGTGGTGCAGGACGCGAATCATGGTGGCGGCATCGAAGAGACCGTCCACGAAAGGCAGGCGGTAAACGTTGGCGGCGACGTAGATGTAGCGCTCGCTCTCGCCCAGGCGGTCTTTGGCCTGCTGCAACTGGGTGAGAGAGTAATCCATCAGTACGACGCGCTCATAGCCGCGGTAACGGGGGGTGTTGCGCCCCGCGCCGGCCCCGATTTCGAGCAGCAAATGGCCGCCATCGGGGGGCAGGAGGCGGCGCAAAGCCACCGCCTCGGCACCATCTTCGTAGGCGCGCCCGCCGCGTTCCCAGAAGGAGGTCTGGTAATCCGAACCTTCGTAATCGCATACAGGGGGGAGGGTATCTGACATGACCGTTTCTCCGAAGGTGACGGGTAGGACAACTGCTAGCAGTTGTCCCACAAGCATGCCCCGGCAGGGAGAGCAACTGCTCGCAGTTGCCCTACCGGCAAGTATACCCCAAAGACAAAATTGCGATACAATGAGAACATGCCCGAAGAAAACATCCCCATTCCCGAAACCATTGACCTGGCCGCCTTCGTCTCCCGGGAGGCGCACGACCTGAAATCGCCCTTCAACCGCATTTTGGGTTTTACCCGCATGGTGCTCAAGGGCATGGACGGCCCGTTGACCGACCTGCAGCGGGAAGACCTGACCACGGTGTACGAAAACAGCCGTCAGGCGATGTCCTTTGTGAGCAATCTGATTGACATGGCGCGGCTGAGCCGCGGGGAGAAAACGCCGGAGTGGAACGAGTACCCCCTGGACGAGGTGCTGACTGAAGCCGTCAAGGCGTGGCGGGCCGACTTTTCGGAGGAGCGCGTTACCCTGAAGATGGATGTCCCTCCTTGCACGCTGCGCGCCGACGCTGCCCTGCTCCGTCAGGCTATCCGATACGTGCTGTCTTACGCGGCTGCATGGGTCAAAGCCCCCGCTGAAATCCTCGTGCAGGCCGGGGAATCATCCGGAACCTGTCTGCTGCGCGTTCAGAGCCGCGGGGAGAAGGACATCGCCGCCCCCGAAATGGAGTTGAGCATGTGGGGGTTCATCGCCGGACGCATCATCGCTTTGCACGGTGGAGAAATTCGTTCAGCGAAGCGCGGGGATGAAGGGGCCTCCTTTGAAATAGCGCTCCCTCTCCCCCACCCCATCCCTTCCCCCTAAGAGGGAGGGACGGCCTCATCCGCGCTCCTCGCGAGATTCGTCGGTTGACCATCAAGGGACACGAAAAACCGCCCTCCGGTTTCCCGGAGGGCGGTTGGATTCATCGGGCAGGGGGAGGTCAATCCGCAGCGGCAATCAACTTCTCCACACCGGCGGGGAAAACGCCATTGCCATCGTAACCGCGCCCCATGGCAAGGTAATTGAAACCCAAAGAGCGCACTGTCTGGGGGTCGTAGATATTGCGCCCATCCAGCAGGTTAGGAGAGCGCATCAGGCCGTAGACGCGTTCCAAATCCAGCGATTTGAACTCATTCCACTCGGTCACTACCATCAGGGCATCCGCATCCTGGGCTACGGCATACGCGCTGGACATCATCTCCACCCCCGGCAGAAGCGATGCGGCGTTCTCCATCGCCACCGGGTCATAGGCTTTGACGTGTGCACCGGCGGCTATCAGGTCGTTGGCAATGTCAATGGAAGGGGCTTCGCGCATATCGTCGGTGTTGGGCTTGAAAGCCAGTCCCAGCAGGCCAATGGTTTTGCCCGCCAAGTCGCCGACCAGTTCGCGCACCTTCTCCACGGCCATCTTGCGGCGGTCGGCGTTGATTTCCATCACCGCATGCAACAACTGAGGGTGCTTGCCCTTTTCGGCGGCCATGTGCGCCAGGGCGAGGACATCTTTGGGGAAGCAGGAACCGCCGTAACCCAGACCCGCATCCAGGAAGAAGGGGCCGATACGCTTGTCGTAGCCCATACCCACGGCAACTTCCTTGACATCCGCCCCCAACGCTTCGCAGATGTTGGCAATCTCATTGATGAAAGAAATCTTGGTCGCCAGGAAGGCATTGGAAGCGTACTTAATCATTTCCGCCGTGCGCAGGTCGGTAATCACGATGGGGGCGCGCAGAGGCAGGTGGATTTGGGCTACCTTCTCCGCGGCTTCTTTATCCAGCGAACCGAGCACTGTGCGGTGCGGATTCATGAAATCGGCAATCGCCGAACCTTCTCGCAGGAATTCGGGACAGGAGACCACGGAGAACGGGATTTCCTCAGGCTGATAGCGCTTGACGATTTCCGCCACCCAGTCGCCAGTACCCACGGGAACGGTGGACTTGTTGATGATTATCAACTCGTGCTCCATCGTCTCGGCAATGGAGCGCGCCGCAGCAGCCACGTAGCGCAAATCGGCTTCGCCGTCCACACCGGAGGGGGTTCCCACGGCAATGAAGACGAATTCGGCATCCTTCAAAGCATCTTCGTAGGATGTAGTGAAGAACAACCGCTCCGCTTGTACGTTGCGCTCAACCAGTTCCTCCAGGCCCGGTTCGTAGATGGGCATGATGCCCTGCTTCAAGCGCTCAATGCGCTCCTCGTTGATGTCGAGCGCGGTAACGCGGTTGCCCAGGTCTGAGAAACAGGCCGCCGTGACCAGTCCGACGTATCCCACGCCAATAACAGCAATGTCTTTCATTTGATACAGCCTCCTAAAACTCGAAAATGAACGGCGAGCAGCCGCCTTGTCTTCCAAACAAGAGTAAGGCTATCTTACCATGCCTCTGCGAAGGCAACTCCTAACAAATTCCCAAGGGGTGCGCGAAAAGGTTATGGCTGTAGGACAACTGCGAGCAGTTGTCCTACCCGCACTAAAAAGTTCCAATTGCCTACCTTGACGCAAAAGGTCATCGGGAGAGAATGACCTCTGTCACTGGTAATTCGGACAAAAGAAGCCTAAAATCAACGCCGTGTTTTCCGACTTTTTTTGTCTTTGTGGTGCTAAATCCACAGAACGCCAAGAAGCAGAGGGAGTAACGTACCATGCAAATCACCCGGCAAGCCGACTACGCCATCCGCGCCGTACTGTATTTGTCTCGTCTGGGGTCCGGACAGCGGGCGGCTACCAGCCAGATTGCCCAGGAAGAACACATACCACCTTCCTTCCTGGCTAAAATTGTCTCACAACTGTCTGTAGCAGGGCTGCTGACCACTTCACGAGGAGCGCGCGGCGGGGTTTCCCTGGCTCGCGAGCCGGACGACATCACCCTGCTGGAGGTAGTCGAGGCTATAGACGGGCCTATTTTGTTGAATGAATGCGTCAGCGAGAACGGCACCTGTCCTTTCAAGGACACCTGCCCCTTGCAGAGCGTATGGGCCGAAGCCCAGCGGGACCTGGTCAACCGCCTGCGCAACGTCACTTTCGGGCGCTTCGTGCCGCATCCCACGACGGCATAATCCGGGTTTATTCCCCAAATACCTGCCCAAACGTCTCCGGAGGGATATAATTCCTCCGCAGGCGTTTTTTGATTCCCCCTCGATGGAGAAATACGCCTCTTTCCGTTCTT
Source organism: Chloroflexota bacterium (assembly GCA_011051635.1). Lineage (GTDB taxonomy): Bacteria > Chloroflexota > Anaerolineae > Anaerolineales > DRKV01 > DRKV01. Next base: position 8,302 of record DRKV01000332.1, read on the forward strand.
CACCACCAAGCACCTTCTAAAGGAGGTACCTATGTCTGGCCCCCGTGTTGTTCATCCGCCCCGCGGAACGCAACTGCATTGCAAAAACTGGCTGCTGGAAGCTCCCTTCCGCATGATTCAGCACAACCTGGACCCGGAAGTGGCCGGCGCCCCCGACAATCTCATCGTTTACGGCGGACGCGGCAAGGCCGCCCGCAACTGGGATGCCTTCGACGCCATCCTGGAAACTCTGCAAAAGATGGACGTGGATGACACCCTGCTCATCCAGTCCGGCAAGCCGGTGGCGGTTTTCAAGACCCACCCAGACGCCCCGCGCGTCCTGATTGCCAACTCCAACCTCGTCCCCAAATGGGCTACCTGGGAACACTTCAACGAACTGGAAGCCAAAGGCCTGATGATGTACGGACAGATGACCGCCGGTTCGTGGATTTATATCGGCACCCAGGGCATTTTGCAGGGCACTTACGAGACCCTGGCCTCCCTGGCGACCCGGCAGGGCTGGCCCTCCCTCAAAGGCAAGTTCGTGCTGACCGCCGGTCTCGGCGAGATGGGCGGCGCGCAGCCCCTGGCGATTGCCATGAACGAAGGAGTCGGCCTGATTGTGGAAATTGACCCCCACCGCATCCAGCGCCGCCTGGAGACCGCCTACCTGGACGTAGTGGCCGACGACCTGGACGACGCCTTGCGCCGCGTCGAAGAAGCCCGCGCCAAAGGCGAGGGGCTGTCCATCGGATTGCTGGGCAACGCCGCCGACGTGCTGCCCGAACTCGTCCGCCGCGGTGTCACCCCCGACGTTGTTACCGACCAGACCAGCGCCCACGACCCGCTCTACTACTACCCGCGCGGCATGACCTTCGCAGAAGCCCTCGCCCTGCGCCAGAGCGACCCCGAAACCTTCAAGGCGAAGGCAATGGAATCCATGGCCCGCCATGTGGAAGCCATGCTCGCCTTCCAGCAAAACGGCGCAGTGGTTTTCGATTACGGCAACAACCTGCGCCAGATGGCCTACGATGCCGGCGTGCAGAACGCCTTCGATTACCCCGGCTTCGTCCCGGCTTACATCCGCCCGCTGTTCTGCGAAGGGAAAGGCCCCTTCCGCTGGGTAGCGCTCTCCGGCGACCCGCAGGACATCTACCGCACCGACGAGGCCATTCTGGAACTCTTCCCCGAAGACCATCACCTCGTGCGCTGGATAAAGATGGCGCAGAAGCGGGTCAAGTTCCAGGGGCTGCCCTCCCGCATCTGCTGGCTGGGCTACGGCGACCGCGCCAAAGCCGGCCTGAAGTTCAACGAACTGGTCGCCAGCGGCGAGGTCAGCGCTCCGATTGTGATTGGCCGCGACCATCTGGACGCCGGTTCGGTTGCCAGCCCCAACCGCGAGACCGAAGCCATGAAGGACGGCTCGGACGCGGTCAGCGATTGGGCGATTCTCAACGCCCTGGTCAACGCCGTCGGCGGGGCAACCTGGGTTTCCTTCCACCACGGCGGCGGCGTGGGGATGGGCTACAGCCAGCACGCCGGGATGGTGATTGTGGCCGACGGCACGCCCGAAGCGGCTGCCCGCTTGCAGCGCGTCCTGACCACCGACCCCGGCTCAGGCGTCGTCCGCCACGCCGACGCGGGCTACGAACTCGCCATCGAGACCGCCAAATCCAAAGGTATCTGGATGCCGATGCTCAAATAGGGAGAAACGTTGTCGGGTCAAAAAGCGAGGCGGCCTGAAAAGGCCGTCTCGCCGCGCGAGGGGAACAAGACACATCCATCCACCGACAAAAACGCAAGGCAAAATGGGCGGTTACAGTGCTTAAAATTGGAGGTTGAATGTCTGCCATTCCCGGCGGCACAGTCCCTCTCTCTCAAAGGAACCCCATGCGCACAAAAATTTTCATCCTTGCGGGTTTTCTGCTCGCCCTGGCCGCGACAGGCGTGCGTGCCACCGCGCTTGTCGGCGGGCAAACCCTGGCCTTCGACACCTCCTCCTCCGGCGTGGGCGACACGACGGCGACGGTCAACGCTCTGGCCGCGGCCGATTTCGACAACGACGGCGCCCCCGATGCCCTCTCCGGGGATGCTGCCGGGGGGCTGACCCAATGGACGAACACCGGCGGCTCGTGGGCCTCCTCCGTTATCAGCGCTACCGGCTCGTCCATCCAGGCCCTGGCCGCGGCTGATTTCGATAACGACGGCGACTTCGATGCCCTCTTCGGCGACGCGAACGGTGCGCTCACTCTGTGGACGAACACCGGCGGCTCGTGGAGCAATACCGCGCTTGGAACGGGCAGCGCGCCCGTAGAGAGCCTGACCGCGGCCGATTTCGACCGCGATGGCGACTTCGATGCCCTCTCCGGCGACGCCAACGGCGCGCTGACCCTGTGGATGAACAACGGCGGCTCGTGGGTCTCCTCCACCATCAGCGCCACCGGCTCCGCCATCCGGGCGCTGGTTGCCGCCGATTTCGACCGCGATG
>DRKV01000333.1 GCA_011051635.1 Chloroflexota bacterium
GCGGGCGATGGATTCCACCAGGGGGGCAAGGGCTACGGGGGCGAGTTCCAGAGGGTATGCGCCTGCTTCCACGCGGGAAAGTTCTTGAAGGTCGGCAACCAGTTTTTCCAGGCGTTTGGATTCCCGCAAGATTTCCTGGAAAGTTTCAGGGGTGGCGGGCAGCACGCCGTCAATCAGACCCTCCATCGAGCCGCGGATGGTGGTTAAGGGAGTGCGCAACTCATGGGAGACATCCCCAATCAACTGGCGGCGTCTGGCTTCGGTCTGGTCGAGTTGTTCTGCCATGCGGTTGAAACTGATAGCCAGTTGGGCCAGTTCATCGGCCTCGTCGGGGCGGGGGGGGACGCTGACGCGTTCATCGTAGTGCCCGGCGGCGATGTGGCGGGTCGCGTTCATCATTTCTCGAATCGGCGTGACCACCTGCAAGGTGACGAACCAACTGACCACCAGGGCGGTGACGAAGACGACGATGGTGGCGCGGGTGAGGGCCTCGTTGACCGCGTTGCGGAAACTGGTGAACAAATCTGCCTCGAGGTCAACGGGCGCACCCCCCATTCCCCCCATCATGCCGCGACCTTGCATCATTTCAGCCATCGCCAGCATGTGATGGTCGAAGGCCGCAGGAACCGAAAATTCGGTGGAGACTGCCAGGGCGATGATACCGACCAGGATGACCACCATGTAGGAGATGAAAAGTTTCAACCCCAGACGTTGACGGACGGGACGCAGCATGTCAAATCCTTTCGTCGGCGAAGCGGTAGCCTACGCCGCGCACGGTGGCGATGTAGTCGCCCCCCAGTTTGCGGCGGATATGCCCGATGTGGACATCCACGACCCGGATTTCGCCGAAGTAATCGTGCCCCCACACTTTTTCCAGCAGGCGCTCGCGGCTGAAGACCATCCCCGGTTGCTCTGCGAGGGCTTGCAGCAGGTCGAATTCCGTGGTGGTCAGTTCCACTTCGCGTTCATCCACCCAGACCTGGCGGCTGCCGGTGTGGATGCGGATGTGCCGGAAGGCGAGCACCTCACCGCCGGCGGATGTGCCGCTGCGCAAGCGCCGCAAGGCGGCCTTGACCCGCGCTACCAGTTCTCGCGGGCTGAAGGGCTTGGTGACGTAATCATCGGCTCCGACCGAAAGGCCGACGATTTTATCGGTCTCCTCGGTTCTGGCGGTCAGCATGATGACGTACACATCGGATTCGCGGCGCAGGTGGGTGAGCACCTCGATGCCGTCCATGCCGGGGAGCATGATGTCGAGCACAATCAGGTCGGGCTTGTAAGCGCGGGCGGCCTTGAGCGCAATGGGGCCATCCGCGGCAGTATAAACCTGGTAGCCCTCCTTTTCCAGGTAGGAGGTCACCAGTTTGCGGATGCCGGGTTCGTCATCTACGACGAGAATGGTGGGGGGCATAGGGGCGGGGATTGGGGATTGGGGATTAGGGAACAGGAAGCGGTTCCCTGCTCCCTGTTCCCTGATTACCTGATTACTTCATAGTTCCTCATCATGCCCATATCCTCGTGTTCCAGGTTGTGGCAGTGGTAGAGGTACAGGCCTTCGAAGTCTTCGAACTTAAGCAAGATTTTAACACGCTCGCCGGGCATCACCAGGACGGTATCCAGCCAGCCCTCGTCCACGTAGCCGTCTTTGACGGTCTCCCAGGCGGCGCGCCCGGAAGACGTGACCTCCCGCGCGATGACCTGGAATTGCAGCCCGTGGACGTGCATGGGATGCGGGAGTGCCATGCCGCCTCCGCCCATGCCCATGCCCATCCCGCCGCCTGCCTGGTTGACGAACTCCCAGACTTCCAGGTCGCCGAGTCTGACAATTTCATCCCGCGCCACCTCGGTCATTTTGAAAGTGCGCCCGTTGATGCTCCAGCCGCGCCCCATGCCCATTGCCAGCGTGAAGGTGCGCGGCGTATTGCGGTTGACGGCTTCGGCTTCCTTGTGCCAGGTGATTGTGGAGAGACGTTCCGGCAGGGGAGATGCCGCGCTTTCTTCCCGCTCGATTGTGATTCTTGCCACCGGAAAGGCGGAACTGCCCGGAGCCGCGGAGGGCAAGTTGACCAGACGGAGTTCCTCGCCCACAGTTCTCCCGCTAAAATCCACCCACAATTCTACCCGCTGGGCGGGGGCCAGGGTGATGTACTCGCGCTGGACGGGCTTTTCCAGCAGGCCGCCGGTGGTGGCAATCACCGTCAGGGGGGTGCCGTCTTCCCAGGCCAGTTTGTAAATGCGCGAATTCGAGCCGTTGTGCAGCCGCAGGCGGTAGGGACGGGTGGCGACCGGCAGGGTGAAATCCGCCTGGCCGTTGACGAGCATCCGATTGCCCAAAAAACCCATCATCTGGTCCATCATCCCGTTGCCGCCGTAGACCAACTGATTGTCCCCGTCGAAGGTGCGGTCTTGCAACACCAGCGGCACGTCGTATTCGCCGGAAGGCAGGCCGAGAGCCTGTTCCTCCTCGTCGTGAATGAGCAGCAGCCCGGCCAGCCCGTAGTAGGCCTGCGGGCCGGTGCGTCCGTGGGGGTGGGGATGATACCAGTAGGTGCCGGCGCGGTCGTCCACGGTGAAATCGTAGATGTAGGTCTCACCGGGGCCGATGGCGAAGCGGGGGTGTCCGTCGGCCTCCACCGGGACGTGCAGTCCGTGCCAGTGGACGATGCTTTCTTCAGGCAGGTCGTTGGTGAAGTGGACGCGCACCCGCTGGCCGTTCTGCAAATTGATGATTGGCCCCAGGTAGGTGTTCTCCAGGGGGATGAGGGCGTCATCGGGGCCGCTGAGCAGTTCGGCCTGGTATCGCCAGACGCGGGTCGGCTTCCCGTTCAGAATCTGCACCTCGGCGGGCGCGGCGCGCAGGGCGATTTCTACATCGAAGCCTCCCGTCGCGGCGGTGGGTTGGAGGGTGTTCCCCGGCGCGCCGGTTGTCGGGAGTACACCTGCGGGGACACCGGTCGCCACCGGGGTTTCCCGCGGATTGCAGGCGTTCAGGATGCCGCC
>DRKV01000334.1 GCA_011051635.1 Chloroflexota bacterium
GCAGACGGTGTGCAGGGATTTGCCGCGCATCAGGGTGCGGACTTGCTGGTAAGTCTCGCCGGAAGGGGCGCGGACGCGAATCCAGGGGGGCCGCCGGAGGGGGGCGGTGTTCACTTTTGCGGGGTCAACGCGGTCTCGGGTAGGTGTTTTGGGCATGGGTGGGGGGAATGAGATGGAGGGATGATGAGATGATGAGATGGGGAGGACCGTCCACTGTCCGCGGTCCATCGTCTGTCGTCTGTCGTCCACCGGATTGTACCACTTTAGAAGGAAGCCTCCGGCGGCTGCCCGCTGGAAGGAGGCTCGCGGCGCACCAGAAGGCGCAGCCCCTTGACGGCTTCGACGCGGATACGGACTCCCTTTGGGATGGGCGCGGTCTCCCCGGGAGCGGGTTCGGCGCTCCAGAGTTCCCCTCCAACGCGCACCTGCCCTTTGGGGTTTAGTTCCACTTCCACAAAGCCGCGTTGTCCCAGCAGGGTTCCCTTTCCCATTTTGGGCTTCTGGTGCATGGCTTTGATGCCCATACGGACGATGAAGGCAAAGAGAATTCCGAAGACAATCCCCACGGAGACGACCAGCGGGACGGAGACGCGCTGAAACTGGGGCGTCTGGGCGGAGTTGAAGAGCACCAGCGCGCCGGTGATGAAGGAGCCGATGCCCGCGGCGGTCAACGCGCCGTGGGTGGGGGCTTTGATATCCAGGATGAAAAGGGCGAAGGCGGTCAGGATGAAGACCAGCCCGAACCAGTTGACGGGCAGCACGCCCAGCCCGTAGGCCGCCAGTGCCAGCGAGACCACGCCGAGAAAGCCGGCGAACCAGCCGCCGGGGTGGGAGATTTCAATCAGGATGGCCTGCACGCCCAGGGTGAGGAGCAAAAAGACGATGTTGGGGTTGGTGAGCAGAATGAGCAGGCCTTCGATGAGGTTCATTTCAAGGAAGGTGAGGCGCGCCGCCCCGGTGTGCAGGGTGCGGGGGGTATCCAGGATGACCACTTCGCGCCCCTCGGCCTGTTGCAGGAGGTCGGGGGTGAGATTGGCGGCGATGAAATCCACCAGGTTAGCCTGGATGGCTTCTTTTGCCGAGACGGCGCGGGCCTCCTCGATGGTGGCTTCGGCCAGGGCTACGGCCTGTGCCCCGCGGCGTTCCGCTAACGAGCGGGCCGTGGCCTTGAGGACTTCCTTGACCTTGCGCTCCATCGTCTCGCCGATGTCTTCTCCCTGCGGCCCTACGGGGGAGGCGGCCCCGATGACGGTTTCGGGGGCCATGGCGCTGAGGTGTCCCGCCAGGGTGATGACCGTCCCGGCGCTGGCAGCCATCGCGCCGCGGGGAGCGACGTAGACAATCACGGGCACGTCGCTGTTGCGGATGTCCTGCACCATGCGGTTCATGCTCTCCACGCTGCCGCCGGGGGTGTTGAGTTGGAGCACCAGCGCTTCGGCATGGGCCTGCCGGGCGACTTGCAGGCCGCGTTCCAGGTAGGCGGCCGCGGCGGGCGTGATGGGGGCGTCCAGGGTGAGGACGAAGACCTGGGGGGCCTCCTCCTGTGCCGCTGTGGGCGCGGGGAGGAGCAGGAGGACGAGAAGGACACTCCAAAGGATGAATTTGCGGAACACGGCTGCCTCTTGCAGGGGTGTACGGGTTGGACGGGAGCCGCCTGCGGCGGCATCCTGATTATAGCCTGATTTTGCCCGTGGGGGGTGGTGTGGAGGGTCGCGAGAGTTTCCGGTTTGTTCTCATTTCCCCCGATAAAAAGTCGGCTGCAAGCCTTGACGCGCTCTTGCAGATATAGTACACTTTGCGGCGCTCAGGGGAACCTGAGCGGTCTGGTCCCGTGGTGTAGCCTGGTTGAACATGCCGCCCTGTCAAGGCGGAGAGCGCGGGTTCAAATCCCGTCGGGACCGCAGTTACCGAAATCCCATCCAAAGAGAGGTAGCGACGCAGAAGTCGGTTGTATGGCCGCTATCGCGTTGCCTCGAACGTAGACTGCTTCAACTAGCCCTTGAAGCAGTCTTTTTTGTTCCAGTTGCGAAAGTTTCTTCCACCGCTCCAGTTGGGAGCGGATGTTTTGCAATAGTACTTTCAATCATCTGCCTGTGCCTGCCCCCCACATGTGGCGAAGGGGGGCACGAGCAGCCGCTTTTGCCCAAGTGTTGGCGCACTTTATTGTCGGGTTTATTCGGAAAACTGCAATATTGGACTTTAGACAAGGCGGACCATGCGCCGATCCTTGCGGGGTCGGCTGAGCACCTTACCAAATCGATAAGCGAGCCGGTTTTGGGCTTCAGGAAGCGGGTGAGGCGCTTTTTTTGAGCACTTTGTGCCGCTTTCTGGGAGGCAAGCGAGTACCTTTGGCCCTGCCCGGCGACTTTCCTCGAGGTTTGGGAGGCCGGGCGGGTGTCCCAAAGGTGCGAAGAAGTCTCTCGAAGTCCCGCTGGACGGAAGAAGGGGTGGCTTTGCCCTGCTTGTAGTGGGGGAGGTACTTCTCCCAAGGACGCGGGGTAGTGGCAGCAGAGTGGCGGGCGACCCACAGCTGTAAGTAGGCCAAGTGAGCCAAAAGCCACCAATGCTCTTCGTGTACCGTTTCAGGGGTCTGGAACTTGTCCAGGAGCAGTTTCTGTTTGCCAAAGCGGAAGAAGTGTTCCAGGTCGCTGCGCTGGATGTAGGCTTCGTAGACGTCTTGCAGACTGAGTTTGTGGCGGCGCTCACCGAACACCAGCAGCCAGAGGGGACGTTTGAAAGCGGGCTGGCCGTTTTCGTCCAGCAGCACGATGCGCACCAGGGTAAAGGGGTATTGGTGCATGCGCAGGCGATGGGGCTTATTTTTGCCGCGCATGAGCATGTTGTGCCAAGTCTGGATGTGGACGGTGTAGCGCTTTCCCCGTCGACTGACGAAGGGGAACTCCAGGGCGTCATCAGGAGTATGCCAGGTAGCGTCGTCTCTCAGGCGGAAAGCCGTACCGTAGTGTCCCGGCGCCCCGCCCGTTTCGGCTGCACTGCGCTCGTTTTGGCGGTAGACCACCCGATTGCTGCGGGAACGCACAATGGTGACCAGATTGGGATGCTTGCGGTGGGCCGCCAGATAATCGGGACGGGCATAGTCGCTGTCCGCCACTTCCACCACCAACTGACCGTGAAAAGGCATCTGGGGGTCGGACAGCAAGGCATCGATTTGCTCTTTCCCGACCTCAAACTTGCGCTCCTCAGCAGGAACCCGCTCACAGGAAAGCGGCACCACCCAGGGCACAGGCGTATCCGCATCCTTTTCCGCCAGCAAAGCCGCCGTGGAGTACTGATGTCCGATGGTTACCGGTTTGTTGCCTTTGAGCACCCCAGGCTTGTACACGAAGGTTCGCTCTTCCAGCGTGAAGGCATATTCCCGCGGCTGCGAGGTCACGTCTACTCCAATCAGCCAGAAGGCTCGCTTCTTGGGAGCGGGAAGATGCGCCGCTGCCAGATGAGCCAGTTCCCCAGCCTGGGGGCGATATTCCCCAATGGCCTGGAAGAGGGCTGTATAGTGACGCCGAAATGCGGCTGTCAGACTGAGCTCGACCACATGACGGGCATTGTGGTTACTGCACAGTGCATCCAGCAGTTCCATCAACGTATCGGCTCGTTTGTTAAAGTTCTGGTACACTTGTTGCCGGAACTGTGTTAAGTCGTGTGTGTTGTCCATACCCACAGATTGACACAGTTCCACCTATTTTGTCAAAAGTCCAATACGGAAAATTCCAACAAAAAGGAACTCGACCACAATGTCACAAACACCCACAGAAAACTCGCACAAAATCGTTATCCTGGGGTTGGATGGTGCCACATTTGACTTAATTTACCCCTGGGCAAAGGCCGGCTCCCTGCCGTATTTAGCCCACTTAATGGAGAATGGATATCATGCACCACTGCGCTCCACACTCCAACCAGTCACATCCGCCGCATGGTCAAGTTTTATGACAGGCGTGAATCAGGGAAAGCACGGGTTATACGATTTTATCAGGCGTCAAGAGGGTAGATACAGCATTGAGGTCACAACTGGAAATCACATCAAATTTCCGACCATTTTTGATATGGTCAGTGCTGCTGGAAAGCAAGTTATCAGCATCAATATGCCCTACACTTACCCCGCCCGAAAAGTCAACGGAATTATGATTTCCGGACCGTTTGCACCGGCGCTGAATCAAGATGCAGTGTATCCCCCCGAAATTTTACAAGATGTGCGTTCTCGTATCCCAGATTATTTTATCTTTCCAAGCTTTGATCCACGTCACGTTGATCCACTCGCAGATTATTTGGGAAAACTGCTTTTAGAAATCGAGCA
>DRKV01000335.1 GCA_011051635.1 Chloroflexota bacterium
CTGGTCTGGATTCGTCCCGACATCGAGGAGATGATTGAGGCTGTGGACTGGACGACCCTGGTCTTTTTCATCACCCTGTTCATTGTGGTGGGGGCTATCCGTGAGGTGGGGGTGATTGCCTGGCTGGCGGCCCGCATCGGCGAGATGGTCGGCGGCAACCTGCCGCTGGCGATGGGCGTGGTGTTGTGGTCGGCGGCGCTGCTTTCCACCGTCATCCCCAACATCCCTTTTACGGCAGCCATGCTGCCGGTCATCGGCTACCTGACCAACACCATCCCCGGGGCGGATAACCTGGTGCTGTTCTACTGCCTTTCGGTGGGCGCGGCCATGGGCGGCAACGGCTCGCTGATTGGGGCTTCCGCCAACCTGGTCACCGCGGGCATCGCCGAGCGCGCCGGTTACCCCGTCACCTACCGGGAGTTCCTCAAGCGCGGCCTCCCTGCCCTCCTGCTCACCGTCGGCCTGGCGATGGCCTGGCTGTGGCTGCGATTTTAGCCTTCTCTTTCCCACTCACCCAAACCCTGATAGCATGTCCTCTCCCTCCCACATCGTCTGTGCCGTGCGCGGCCAACCCCAGAGCCGCGCCACGGTCACCAAAGCCATTGACCTGGCCCTCGAACACGGGGCGCGGCTCACCTTCGTCCACGTGATGGATGCGGAATTTCTGGCGTATGCCACCGTAGGCATCGTGCGGCTCATGTATCGGGAACTGCGCTCTATGGGGGAATTCATGATGGAGATTTTGAAAGACCGGGCGGAGCGGCGCGGCGTGCCCGAAGTGGATACCGTTCTTCTGGAGGGGCGCGTTGAAGAAGAACTGCCTCGCTTTTTGGAGGAGAGCGGCGCGGATTTGCTGGTGCTCGGCGCCCCCGCCAGGAATGCCCTCTCCCCGGAGGCCTTCTCCACCCTGGTGCGCCGCGTCGCGGCGCTGGGCATCCGCATGGAACTGATAGCCTGATTCGGACGTTCTTCCTCCACCGTTCCCCGTCCACCGTCTATCGTCCACCGTCTGCCGTCTACTGTCCACCGTCCGTCGTCCGTCGTCCACAAAGGAGGGTATCTCATGTCCGCACGCACACTTCCCCGTCTGCTGGCCGCCGTCACCGCCGCCGTCCTGCTTCTGACGGCCTGGCTGCTCCTGCCGCGCACCGCCCACTCCCAAACCCTTCCGCTCCCCTCTCCCGCTGGGAGCCCCACAGGGGTGCAGGGCGAAGGGGTCGGGGGTGAGGGCCTCCTCCCCCTCGTCCAGCGCCTCGAGCGCGCCGCTTCCCCCTCCCGCCCGCAGGGGAGCCTCAGCCTGCATCTTGACCTGGACACCGCCCAGGTCGCCGGGCGCGTCCCTGCCCCGCTGCCCGTGGTGATTACTCTCACCCGCGATAGCGTGGCCGTTCAGACCCTCATCGTCACGCCTTTCGCTGATGGGGGAGAGTACTGGTATGCAAGTGGGTGGGAATATCCGTATTTCTACTATGTTCCCGTGCCGGGCGACGTGCTCCTCGTGCGTCAGGGGACGGAAACCATCTCGCTGACCGTCCCCTCCCTCACCGCCCGTCTCTCCGCCCCGCGGGATGTACTCACCGGCACGGCCCCCGCCGGCGCTTCCCTCTCCGCCTGGCTCTTCCCCTTCGACGACCCCGCCGCGTGGTACACCGCCACATCTTCGGCGGACACCTCCGGAGCCTACACTCTCACCTGGGCAGCCTTCCCCGACCTGCGCCCCCGCGACCGCGGCTACCTGCGCTATGCCCTGGATGCCGACCGCAGCGTGTACCGCGGCTTCATTGCGCCTTTCCTGCGCGTTCGGGCCGGCGGTTTGCAGGTGGACGGCCTGGTGATGCCTCGCCAGGATGTCAATGCTAGCGAGGGTGGATACTGGTGGGGCACTTTTTCCGATGCCTTGGGGCGGTTTTCGATGGATAGTAACCATATCTACAGTTACTACGGCTACCCCCTGCGTCCCCCGCCGCTTGTCCCCGGCGACCGGTTCTCGCTCTTCGTGGAGGGGCAAATCGTCTCCACCACCGTGCAGAGCCTCACCGCGCACGCCGCAGCGACGGGCGTGTATGGAACCGCTCCCCCCGGGGCGCAGGTGGAAGTTTTGCGCTTCGCCGGGCCGCTGGAGGGGGAACAAAGCACCTGGGACGGCGCGCCGCTCCAGCGTCTCACCGTCACGGTGGATGCCTCCGGGGCCTACAGCCTCCCCATGTCCCTGCACGCCGGCGATTACGGCTACGTTTTGCTGGATAACCCCGACGGCCATCAGACTTTCGACTGGTTTGTTCTCCCCTACGCGCGCTTTCGCCTGGGGTGGCATACCTACAAATACGCTGCCGTCTCCGGGCAGGTGGATGCCTCCGCCCCCCTGACGGTCAGCGTGCGCGGCTCCGGCAACTACCTGAAGACGTACTACAACCTCGAGGTCTTTGACAACGGCGCTTTTCCCGACCGCGACCCCTATGACTACGGATATGGGGGGCCGGGCTGGGGAGAACCTGGAATCAGCTTTGCCCTGGAAAGCGGCGACCGCGTCACCCTCACCCAGCAGGGACAGGGGGTACTCCTGGTGGCCGGGATGCCCTCTCTCACCCTGCAAATGGACGAGGCAGGCAGCGCTCTCTACGGCGAAGCGCCTGCCGGGGCGCGTCTCACCCTCTCGCGATACACCGACGCTTACGATTATCCCCCGCCGCCGGCGACTTCGGCGGGAGTAAC
>DRKV01000336.1 GCA_011051635.1 Chloroflexota bacterium
ACAACAATAATACATCTATCTGTCCGGTCTCCACTTTGAGTTCTTTCCGCCATGCATACCATTCGTCGGTCGTTAGTCCCGCGGCTCTACAAGGCCCAATAACTAATTCAGGCTCATTAAAAATAATATCACGCAACCATGCTTCTTTAAAGCCCAAATCTTTCACCAAACATCGCTCGTAACCAACAAAAGGTTGTTCTCTTTGCTCAAAGACGAAAAGGTAATCACTCACGGGTTTCATCTTATTATCCTTTTAGCACGAACAGGGGGCCAACACAGGGTTTCGACGGCAACCGGTACGCTGCACCTCACGGGACCGTGTAAGTGATGCGATACACTTTTCCGGAGGCATCGTCGGAGATGAAGAGACTGCCGTCAGGAGCAACGGTCACGCCGACGGGGCGCCCTCGTTTTTCGCCTTCGGGGGTCAGCCAGCCGGTGACGAAGTCCTGGATGCCGCCCGCGGGGCCGTTTTCATCGAAGGGGATGCGCACGATTTTGTAGCCTGTGGGCGTCGTGCGGTTCCAGGAGCCGTGGAAGGCGACGAACAGGTCGCCGCGGTAGGTCTGGGGGAAGAGGACGCCATCGTAGAAAGCCAGTCCCAGGGGGGCGGAGTGGGCCTGCAACTCCACTTCGGGCGCGGCCACGCCCTGACAGGAACCGGGTTCGCCGAAATCGGGGTCTTCGATGCGCCCGGCGTGGCAGCGCGGCCAGCCGAAATCGTCGCCCTCGTGCACGGACTGGACGGTGTCCGGCGGCAGGTCGTCGCCCAGCCAGTCGCGCCCGTTGTTGGTGGCCCACAGTTCCTCCGTCCCGGGGCGGAAAGCCAGTCCGACGGCGTTCCGCAGGCCGCGGGCGAAAATTTCTTCTCCGCTACCGTCTGGATTGTAACGCAAAACCGTCGCCCGGCGCGAATCTTTTTCTTCACACACATTGCAGGAGGAACCTACCGAAAGGAAGAGGGTTTTCCCATCAGGGCTGAAAAGCACGGTGCGGGTGAAATGCCCCTCTCTGGGAATGCCGGAGATGACGGTCTCCTGCACGTCGTAGTAACCGTCGCTGTCCGGGTCGCGCAGGCGCACGACCCGCTCCACTTCGCCGACGTAGAGGTTGCCGTCCGGGGCGAAGGCCAGGCTGTTGGGGCGGTAGAGACCGCCGGCGGCAATTTGCAAGGCATCGGCCCGCCCGTCTCCGTCGGCATCGGGAAGACGCAACACCCGTCCGGCCCCCATCTCGGCGACGTAGAGCGCCCCATCGGGGCCAACCGCCATGAAGCGGGGCTTGTCCATCCCCTCGGCGAAGGTGGAGAGAGCGAAGCCCGGCGGCATGGAGTAGCCGTCAACGGTAACGGCTTCACCCAGCGGGATGGCGGTCGGCGCAGACGGCGCGTCCACGTGAGTGGGGCCGCCCAGGCCGCGTCCGGTGACAGCCAGAAAATAGAAAACGCCGAAGACGAGTACGATAAAGAAGAGGGCAATGCCCAGGATGGTGAAGATAAGGCGTTTGGGGGTCATGGGTTGCGGGTTAGGGGGTTGCGAGGTTAGGGTAACGGGGTGATTGGGTGATGGGGTGAGTGGGAGGCAGGGATTGGGGGGGATAGCGTACAGGGCACGCCGCACGTGGCACGTGATACCCCGCACGTCGCACGTTGTATTGTACCCGCTTCCTCACCTCCCATCTTCCCAAAGACGAACACACTCCTCCCGGTACGCGGCGGCGATTTCGGGGAGATGCAGGATGAGCAGGGCTTCGTCGTTGCGCTCTTCGGCGCTGCGGCTGAAGTTGTACGAGCCGGTGACTACGGTCTGCCCGTCCAGGACGATGACTTTGTGATGCAGCAGGCCGGAACTCCCGTCCAGGCGGACGTCCAGGCCGGCGGCGCGCAGGCGGGGATACTCGCTGCCGCGGTTGCTGTGCGCCTGTCCCTCGTCGAAGACGCCGCGCACGGTCAGTCCCTCCTGGGCTTTGGAGAGCAGCAGACCGCCCAGGTCGTCGGAGGTGAAGGAGAAGGCCAGGAAGCAAATCTCCTGCTGCGCCGCGTTGACGGTCTCCAGCAGGTGCGCCAGCACGCCATCGTCCGGCGAGAAGTACACCTCGGCGCGTCCGTCCGCCGCGGCGAAGGCCGGGAAAGGGGTATCGGCGGGAGAAGCCGCCCCGAACAGGCCGCGCGAGAACATCTCGTCGAATTCCTGCTGAAAATCGGCCACCGCTTCGGAGGTTTGCAGGCGCAGGAGATTGTTGTGGTCCCGATAGGCGCTCTCGGCGGTCAGGTTCATGGAGCCTGTCCACACATCGCGCCCGTCCAGGATGAGGAATTTGTGGTGCATGAGGCCATCGCCCGTATCAACATGGACGGGGATACCCGCATCGCGCAGAGCCTGGATTTCCGGCGTATCGGCGTTGTCGGCCTCCACCACCAGGCGGACGCGCAGGCCGCGGCGGTGGGCATCCAGAAGGGCGTTGCGCACCGGCCACAAATCGAGGCTGTAAACGGCCACGTCAATACTCAGGCGGGCCTGCTCCAGGGCGGCGGTGAGTTCGGCAGCCGGGCCGCCGCGGTAACTGCGCGCCTGCGCCGAGGCGGGGTCGGTGAACCACACCCCAAGGGCCGAGGTCTCTACGGGAGCGGGAGCCGCCTCAAGGGAGGGGCGCCACAACTGCCATTCGCGGCGGGATGCAAAAGTCAGCGCGGCAATCCAAATCAGGGCTATCGCGACGAGTCGCCACGGGGAGAGACGGGAGGCGGAACGCATGAACGGTATAATGGGAAAGGTGTGAAAGTGAGCAAGTTTGCAAGTTTGCAGGTGAGCAAGTTTGCAAATGGGCTGTACCCCGTACCCTGCACGCTTCACCGAAAGGAGAGACGATGAAACGTGATACTCACACTCTCACGATTGGCAGGCTGCGGCGCGAATTGCCGCTCTTCGAGGTCGCTCCCGGCCTGCGTATCGCCGTGCTGAACATCCTGGGCGATACGGAACTCACCGAAGAGAGCGCCCGGTTGTTGGCCGAGAAACTCAAGAACCTGGATTACGAGGTGATTGTCACCGCGGAGGCCAAGAGCATCCCGCTGGCGCACGCCCTGGCCGTCCGGACGGGCAAACCTTACGTGGTGCTCCGCAAGGCATACAAGCCGTACATGGGCGTTACGCTGTTCGCCGAGACCCTTTCCATCACCACCGGCAAGCCGCAAACCCTGTACCTGGATGAGAAAGACCACGAACTGCTCAAAGGGCGCAAGGTGATTCTGCTGGATGACGTCATCAGCACCGGCTCCACGCTCAAGGGCATGGAGGCGGTGGTGGAAAAAGCGGGGGCCAGCGTGGTGGGACAGGCCGCCATTTGCACCGAGGGCGAAGACCCCGCCGAATGGGAGCACGTCATTGCCCTGGCGCACCTGCCGCTGTTCCGCGAGGCGTAATTCCCGGCAAAGCCACAACCACAATCGGGCGGCCTGCCAGTTGGGTGAGAAAAAGCACCCGCCGGCGGTCGCCTTTCAATTTCAACGCCCGCTGCACTTCCTCCGGTGTGAGGGGAGAGCCGCGCTTCTTGACCGTCACCTTCCCGACGCCCCGTTCCCGCAGATAAGCGCGCAGGCGCTTCATCTGGAAGGGCATCCAGGCTTCCACCTGCCAGCAGCGCAAAAAAGGAGAGACAACGGGGTGCCCGCACGCGAGATAGGCAATTCGGGGGTCAAGTTGCCGGGCATCCACGCGGGCGGCAAGGGTGCGCACCAGGCCGGCGCGCAGCACGGCGGGGTCGGGTTCGCACAAGAAGGCATCCGGCTGCCCCAGGCGGGGCGGGGCAGCCTCCGCAGCGGGGTCGGCGGTCAGCGTATCACCGCCGGGCAGGAGGGTCGCCCGCCTGTCCGCCGAGCGGCACTCCCCAAACCACAGGGCGGCCTCCTTCAGTTCCCCCTTCGACGAGATGAATTCCACCTCGCAATCGTAGGCGGAGAGTTCCTCCAGGGCGACGCCGGGGGAGATTTTGACCCCCGCACCAGCGGCGAGGGAGAGCCAGGAAGCCACCGTCGCAAGAGGGGGATGATAAGCCCGCACGGAATACAGCCGCCGATGGGCGGAACGCCGCGCCGGGTCAAAGAAGACCCCCGTTTTTTGAGGCAACCCGCCCAAAGGGAGCGGCAGGGACGCATCCGCATTGAGGAGGCGCGCCCGCCCCCAAAGACCCTGCGCCTTCAGGTTGGCGCGTCCCATCGCCAGCCGGAGGGGGTCGCGGTCAACCCCCAGGGTCGGCGCAATCTCCGCCAGGTGGAGGGTATCTCCCCCCACGGAGCAGCCCACATCCACCAGCAGGTCGTACCCCGCAAAGCGGCGGGCGCGGTAACGGGAAACCGCGGCAGAACTGGCCTGCTCCAGGGCCTCCCGCGTGAAGTACAGACTGTGCGCCCGCTGCGGGAACTTGCGCTCCGCCTTGCGCCGCAGGATAGCCGTCTCCAGAGCGGCACGCGCCACCTCGCGAGGGAAAGTGCGCTCCAGGGTCTGAAAATGTGTCAGGAAATCCGCTTCCCGCGGAGAGAGAGCCTCCGCAGCGCGCAAGGCAGACTGCCCCATAGGGGTACACAAAGCCCGGAAAGCGGTCAAATCCACGAGGGAATCTTACCCCATATTCATAAAACGCGTATGCAGGAGGTCCAGAAAACGATAGACCAGCGAAGGGTCAAAGAGATGTCCGGCCTGCTCCGAGAGGTAACGCATGGCTTTTTCCCGCGACCAGGCCGGGCGATAGGAGCGCTCCGTGGTAAGAGCATCCCACACATCCACGATGGCGAAGAGACGCGCCGCAAGCGGAATTTGCTCACCCACAAGCCCCCGCGGGTAACCGCTGCCGTCCCAGCGCTCGTGGTGGGCATAGGGAATTTCAAGGGCATCGCGCAGAAAATGAATCGGCTCCAACAGTCTGCGGGCATATTCCGGGTGCTGGCGCATGATTCTCCGCTCGGAATCGTTCAACTCTCCAGATTTGAGGAGGATGGTATCGGGAATCGCCAACTTCCCAATGTCGTGGAGCAAAACGCCGCGGCGGATATCCAGCAGGCGCTTCTCTTCGTGGACAACAAGACGAGCAAAGGACACGGTTAATTCGACCAACCGCGAAGTATGCCCCTGAGGCTCCACGCCGCGCAATTCGAGCACCCGAGCCCAACCTTCCAAGGTCTGGTCGTAGGCCATCTCCAATTCAAAGTTGAAACGCTGCAAACGGTCGAAAAGACGGGAGTTTTCCACCGCGATAGCAGCCTGGGTTGCCAGGGAATCTGCAAAATCAAGCCATTCCCTGTCAGGAGAGAACGGTTCAAAGCGATAAATCTCCAACACTCCCTGCAATTCTCCCTTGGCAACCAGCGGCATCCCCACGTAAGTGGCCGGAATGCGCGCCAGGACACTACTATCCAGGCGGTTCTGCCCAGCAGAAAATTCTTCCACAACCAGCCTTTCCTTGCGCAGAGCAACCTTGCCGCTTAGGGTGAGACCCAGGCGAACATCCCCGCGGGGAAAGGCGCTTTGAGGCATACCGCGCGCCATGACGTAACGGAGAGAAGTAGTAAGGGAATCGTACAGCGCCACGGCAGCAGCATCTGCTTCCAGTTGACGCATGACCTGGGTCAAGAACACCCCCAGGGTGATGTTGATGTCCATGCTCGCCGTGATGGCAGCATCAATGGTGCGCAGAGACTGCAAACGCTGGTACCCCCGCTGGACGCTCTCGTAAAGCGAAGCATTCTGCACCGCAATGGCAGCCTGGTCGGCGAGCAGTTCCAGAATGCGCATCTCGGAGGCCTGAAAACGGTGCGGCTCCTCGTAACTGACGTTGAGCACGCCGACTACATTTCCGCCAATTTTCAGAGGGAACGAGGCTATCGCCCCATCGAAGAACAGGGGATAATTTTCGAAAAGAGGATGTTTGCTGGCGTTTTCAATGATGAGAAACTCTCCGGAGCGCGCTACGGTGGCAGTGACGCCGTTCCGTCGCGGTTCTACGACGGGATGCTCGATGTTCTCCCCCCGCAAGGTTCCCGCCACAAAGCGTAAACGTCCGTTTTCGTACAGAAAGATGTGCGTATTGGTAACGTGCAACAAATTGCTAATCTGCCGCAGGATTGCATCGAACACCGTCTTGCTGTCCAGCGAGGAGGTCAGTTGCAAGGCCGCCCGGCGCACGCTTTCCAATTCCGCGACTCGCCGCTGGGCATCTTGCAGCAACGAGGAGGCGGATAACACCAGCGAGATGTGAGCGGCCAGGTCCTCGGCGCGGCGAATCTCGGCATCCGTGAAGCCTCGGGGACGGTGAAATCCCACCAAGGCGGCCCCGAAGGCCTTGCCATGCGCCCGCAGGGGTAGGGCCAGCACCGCCTGCACGGGGAATTTTTCGGCGACCTCGCGAGACGGGATGGAACCTTCAAGGACGTTTTCCACGGCCACAACCCGGTTCTCCCGCAAGACGGCTCTCGTGAACGTATTCTCTGCGGCGACGGCCTCCATATGCGGATAAGTTTTCTCGGCATATCCAACCGCGACCTTCGGCACGACCTTGCCCTCGTGGGCGTCCCAGTAGGTGATGTAACAACTGTCCGCCTCAAAGACGTGGCGCAATTGTTCACCGAGGATGCGCATTCCGGTCAGACACTCTTCTTGTTGCAGAGCCATGCGGGTGATGCGCGTCATAGCGGCCAGATGGCGGGTATGTTCCTGCCGCTCCGTCACGTCTTGCAAACTGCCCTCCAGGAACAGCCCCGCGCCTTCTTCGCGTACCAGGCGCACATTGATGTCCGCCCAAATGCGCGTGCCATCGTAACACTGCAAGCGCGTGACGAAAGCAGCGGTAGCGCCTACCTCAGCAGGCCAGGCGATACTCGCGTCATCCTCCACTCCCAGAAAACGCTCCTGCTCCCTATGCGCCAGGAGGGTTTCCCGGTCGGGGTAATGCAGGATGCGCGTCGCGGCGGAATTGACTTCCAACAATTTGCCGTTGCGCTCCATGCGGAAAAACCCCAAAGGGAGTTCGTCGAAAAGCCGCTGGTAGCGACACTCCGCCTCCTGCGTGTGGCCGCGCGTCGCGGCGTTTTCTACGGCCCGCCGCAAAGCATCCGCCAGGAGGGGATAATTTTCGGGCTTCTTGGGCAGGTAGTCGTCCAGGCCGGCCTTCATTCCCCGCACAGCCGTCATTTCATCTCCCGCACCGGTAAACATCACCACCGGGCAATTCGGAAAGCGCCGCCTGAGCGCCGCGAGCACTTCCAGGCCGTCCGTCCAGGGTAAGCGGTACTCCGTCACGACGCCGCGAGGGGCTTCGCCCTCCAGAGCCGCTTCCCACTGTTGCCGGTTTTCCACGCCGACGATTTCCGCCTCCGGAAAGGCCTTCTGCACCTGCTGCGCCACCCGCTCCCGGTCGGCAGGATTGGCATCAACCACTAAAAATCGCCCCATGACACACCACCATTCATCATTCTGCATTCACCACTCTGCATTCGCCATTCACCCTTCCGCCTTCATCATCTCCTCCGCCACCCGCCGCCCCATCTCCACGGCGAAATTCGTGCCCCGGTCCCAGGGATACACCTGGCTCATGCTGGCAAAGTACAGCCCCGGCAACGGGGTACGCACGTCCGGGATGTTGCGCGAGTGGTTGAGGAAGGGCACCGGCTGGGCATACGCCGTCCGGAAAAGCCAGGTATCGTTGAGCCACGCCGTGGAAAAAGCGGGATTG
Source organism: Chloroflexota bacterium (assembly GCA_011051635.1). GTDB lineage: Bacteria > Chloroflexota > Anaerolineae > Anaerolineales > DRKV01 > DRKV01. The sequence continues at coordinate 7,723 of DRKV01000336.1, forward strand.
ATGCGCCGAATGGCAGGCAGAAAACGCTCCAGAAGGGCGTCTTTACCCAGGCGGAAATACTCGTGCTCCGCGGGCAGGTAGTCGCCGCAATAGACGATGTGTTCGCCGCCGAAATGCTCCGGCGAGACGAAATTGGTGTGCTCCACCAGCGCCAGGAAGGGGAATCCCGCCGATTTGGGGATGTTGAACCAGTAGTATCCCTGCGCGGAGAGTTGTTGCTTGAGCGAGAGTACCAGCACGACCGCGCCCAGACTTTTGAGGGATTGCAGGCTTTGCAGGTATTCCTGCGGTAAGGCGGGGACCAGTTCCGCCATGCGGGAGGGAGCGGTAGTACTCAAAACCTGCGCAAATTTCTGGGGCCGCCCGCCCGCCCAAAGGGAGAATCCGCCCCCCTCCGCCGGGGCGAGGCGCTCCAC
>DRKV01000337.1 GCA_011051635.1 Chloroflexota bacterium
AATCACGGCCATGCCGTGGTCGGCGTTGATGAAGATGCGAGACATGAGAGAAATGCGGAATGGGGAACGATGAACGATGGGTAGTGGTAAAAAAGTGAGTAATGAGCATACGCAACTCGTGCGTCCCCCAACCCCCCTTCCCCCGCCGGGAAGGGGGGAAAAGAGTTCTTGGGGTGTTTTTCGGGCGCTTCGCGCCCGAAAAACACCCCGCCGGGCACTCCCCTCCCCCAAGTTGGGGGTGGGGGCTGGAACCGTAATGCCCGCACGAGTTCACCTGTCACTGACCACTTGCCCACTACCGAATGATGAATGCGGAACGGGCTATTTTCCCGCGCGGTAGAGCAAATCGAAAGTTTTGGAATGCATCCAGGAGAGGACGCGGCGCACGGGGGGAAGCCCCCACAGACCGCCTTTGCGGGGGATATGGCGTCCCTGAAGGACTGCGCCTTTGGAGGGTGCGGCGTCCCCTTCCCACCCCTCCAGGGTGTTGCCCAAATGCTGCACCCACCATTCCGGGGTGGAGAGCCGCAAGTAGCCTCCCGCGTTGATAGCCACATCCAGCCTGCGGACGTTGCCCATCGGACGGTCGGTGGGCAGGGGCAGGGCGGCCTGCAAGGCGGCTTTCGGAGCCAGAAACTGAAAGTGTCCCGCCCCGGCATAAGCGCGCACGCCGTTGTAGGTCAGGCGCACGGCGGGATTTTCGGCGTAGAAGGCGCGTGCCTTGGCTTCGCTGTTGCCCAACGGGGCAGTATGCCGCCAGAAATCCATCCACGGGATGAGTTGGCCGCGTTCCACCTGCACCTCGGGGCTGCGCTCGGCCCACTCCAGCGTGGCGGTGGAATACTCCGGGCGGGTAAGCAGGGGCAGGCCGGTGACCATGCCAACGTTCGGGAAAGTCTCGGCTATACGCAAAAGGGCGGAGAGCCAACCGGGGTAGAAGTACACATCGCTGTCGGCATAAGCCACATATTCGCCGGGCGCAGCCCCAAAGATGAAGTTCCACGCTCCCGCTTTGCCCACGTTCTTCTCAGAAAGCGTCAGGTAACGGATGCGCCCCGTCTCGTGCTCGGCCAGCAGGTAGGCGCGTACTTCCGGACAACTGGCGTTGTCGAAGATGAGCAGGTCGTAGGGAGCGCGGGTGTTGGCGGCGATGCTGTCCAGGCATACTTTGAGCACGTCCAGACTGTGGGCGTAGTAGCCGCCCAGAAAAGGGATGTAGGTAATGAGGGCAACCGTCACCTTTTGCGGTTGGGCGACTTCGTAGATGGCTTTGGCGGGGTTTTGTCCGATTCGCATGGGATGGGTCAGGCGGTCAAACGGCGGCGGGTGCGGCGCACACGGCGCAGGAGAAAACGGCGCAGGCCGCGAGCCTTGCCCGTTGGAGGCAGGAGCCACAGTTCAAGGCGGCGGAGAAGGCGAGGCAAAGTCAGCGGGGCGGGACGCAGCCGCCCCTCCCGCAGGACATGGCTGCACTCGAAGAGGGTGTACATGTGGCGCTCCCCGCCTGCCAGGGCCGTGTTGCGGTGCGATTCTTCCAGGTCGTAGTGCGGCCTGCCGCCGGGCAGGTGGCTGTAATCGTGGTTCTGGTGAATCGCCAGGATGGAGGGGGTGCCGTCCACCACCGGCCAACCGAGAGCGCGGGCGCGGTAAATCATCCAGTTGTCCCAGCCGGCGCGCCCGATGGCGAAAGCGGGCATCTCGGTGAAAGCATCCCGCGGGAAGATGAAGTAATCGCTGCCGGCAGGGGGGTGCAGGAGTCCCTCACGGGCGACGCGCTCCCTCAAACGGGCTGCCCACCCTGAAGCGAAGTCCAGTTCGGCGGTGACATCCAAATCCCAGCGCTGCCCCACCATCAGGAAGCGTTCCGCCTGGGTCGCGACTTGTTGCGCGGCTTCCACGAAATCGGGCAGGAAGAGCATATCGGCGTTGACGTAGGCCAAAATGGGCGCATCGCTGTGCTCCCGCGCCAGGGCGAAAATCGAGGGGATGAGGGGCGTGCCCCATTCGTTGCGCTCCACATCCCGCAGGTGCGCTACCCCGAATTCGGCGGCAGTCTCTGCCAGGCCGGGTTCGTCGCCCACCAGGAGCACGTCCACCCCCTCCAGGCGCAGCCAGTTGCGGATGGCGTTGCGCTGAATGGTGGCGATGTGCGGGTCGGTGAAGGGTTTGGGGGCGGTGAAGAGGGTGAGGGTCATGTGTCAAGTGCCAAGTGTCACGTACCACGTACCAAGTGCCAAGTACCACGTGATACGTGACACGTGATACGTGACACGTGATACGTGACACGTGATACGTGATACGTGATACTCACACTCTCTCATCTACATCGTAGAGGGATTTGTGCTGCACGGTGGCGTTGATGGCGGCCAGTTCGGGGCGGGCGCGGTAAAGGGCAACCACGTTGCGCCAAGAGAAATCGTCCCGATTGCCGAAGTTGGCGTAGATGCGGCGCAGGGCTTCCAGGTCGGCGGGGGTGTCCACCGTCCAGCGGTAACGCCCATAATCGGGGTCGTGGTCAAGGCGAATGATGCGGAAGCCGCGGGGCGATTTCCAGGGGGTCAGGGTGGCGTGGGTGAGGGGAAAATCGGGGTGCGGGAAGGGGTCGCCGTCGGGCTGCATGTCCTCGTACAGGTACGGCATGACGTGCTCGCGCTGGTGGGGACGGTCGGCTTCCTTCCAGGCGCGCTCCAGGGCGGCAAAGGTGGCGACTTCCACATCAAGGCCGATGGGGTAAGTCCGTCCCCAGGGAGGCGGGAAGCGGCTGGCGGCAAAATCCGCACCCGCAAACTGGAGGGCGGTTACGGTGGCGTCCACCACTTCGGCATCCATGACGGGGCAATCGGCAGTGATGCGCACCACCGTCCCGGCGCAATAGGTTCCGGCGGCTTGGTAGTAACGGTCGAGGACGTCGAAGAGACTGCCGCGGTAGCAATCGTAGCCCCGCGCGGCGCACAATTCGGCGATGGGGTCGTCGCCGGGGTCGGTGGTGGTCGCTACCACAACCCGCCGCAGGGAGCGGGCGCGGCGCGTGCGCTCCACAACGCGGACGAGCATCGGCTGACCGCCGAGGTCTAGGAGCACTTTTCCCGGCAGGCGGGAGGAGGACATGCGGGCCTGGATGATGGCGATGGGCATGGGAGGGCGGAAGGATGAATGTAGAATGCAGAATGATGAATGATGAATGCTGACTGGGTGATTGGGTAAATGGGTGAGTGGGTGAATGGGGG
>DRKV01000338.1 GCA_011051635.1 Chloroflexota bacterium
AATTATTCATGGAGGGAGGACGCGTACATTGTCGGATGGAAATGCGTTTACTCCATTGACACGGCTTCCATTTCCACGGGCGGTCACGGTCTGGGCTTGCTGGCAACGGCATTGTTCTTTGTAAAGCCACTTGCTTGGCAAAAAGAGCGTGTTTGGCAGGTGTTTCGTATGGACAGCCTCTACCGTACCGTATGGTGAAAGCAAATGTATGAACCTGGAAACCCATTTAACGGCAAATTCTTGCCTTCGGAGGCGACACTTTCCACACTAAAACGTGGGGCCTTGTTGCTATTGGTGTTTGTGCTGTTGTATTATGTGGGGCATTTCTGGCCGGAAGGATTTGATTGGCGTCATTTCTTCAGTAAGGGACGTTATCCATCCCTTTGGATGCCGTGGACCAAAGTGATAGTTGATGCCCTGAATTATCCCGCCATCTTTGCTATTACCGTCTTGTCATTGGCGATTCGTTCATATCGTTATCGCCCGTCCGTGCCGGCATTGGTGTTGGGGTTTATCTCCTTGCCCACCTTGTGGATGCTGTTTCTTGGGAATTTGGATGGTTTGGCGGCTTTGGGGCTGCTCACCTTGCCCTTTGGCGCCCCTCTGGTGCTGATTAAGCCGCAGATTGCCTCCTTTGCCTTATTGGCTAAGAAAAACTCATTTCTGGTCGGCGTGGTGTGGGTTGTGTTTTCGTTTGTGGTGTGGGGATTTTGGCCGCTGAATTTACTGACGGTATTGGGGGCAGGATGGCATGAAGAGTGGGTGCAGGATATCTCTTTGTTTCCGTGGGGGTTGTTGCTGGCATTGCCGCTTTTATGGCTTTCAAGAGGGGATGAGGACTTGTTGATGGCAGCGGGAAGCCTGGGTACGCCGCATTTGTTCCCCTATCATTTCATTGTGTTGATGCCTGCTCTTGCGCGTATGCGTTGGCCCTGGATGTTGCTTACCTGGGCCGTTTCCTGGACGCCTTTGTTGTCGAATTGGTTGGGCCCTTGGGCATGGCATTTCGGTAACCTGATGAGCGTGTGTTTTTGGGTTGGAATTTACTTGAACAAAACACGATCAAGCGATGAATCCGGGTAATGAACATACCAGTTTTTGCGGATGACGACAGCGCCGACGGGGATATCCATGCCCCTTGTTGGAGAATGGCGGTCTGGTTTTTCCTCCTCTCCCGTTTCCTTCTCCTCGTCTCCCTCCCCTACAGCGCCCTGACTGCTTACGGCGACCACTGGAATTTCTATGCCCAGGCCGCCTTGCGGGGATGGCCCTACCTGCATTCCTGGACGGAGTTTCCTCCCCTGTTCCCATTCCTGGCGAAGGCGCTCTATCTGCTGGCCGGCGGGCGGGAGCATACTTTCTCCTACCTCCTGGCGCTGATTTTGACCCTGGCGCAGGCCGTCTCGGTGGTCCTCTTCGCCTGGCTGGTGCGGCGTTACCGGAGTGAGCGCGCCGCCGAGCGCCTCACCTGGGGCTTTTTGATGCTCGCGCTGGCGCTGCCCTATGGATGGTGGTATTTCGACCCGCTGGCGGTGCTCTTTTTGCTGTGGGGGCTGTGGGCGGTAGAAGATTCCCGCCCTTGGCAGGCGGGGCTGGCGCTGGGACTGGGCGGCCTGACCAAACTCTTCCCTCTCCTGGCGTTGCCCGCGGTGTGGAAGACGCGTCCCCGCGGGGTTGCGGTGCGGGTCTCCCTGGCCGCGCTGGGACTGGTGTTCCTGGTCTACGGCGGGCTGTACGCGCTCTCGCCCCGCATGACGGCGGCCTCCCTCCAGGCGCAGGCCGCCAAAGGAAGTTGGGAGACCATCTGGGCGCTGCTGGACGGCAACCTGGGGACGGGCAACCTCAGCCTTCAGGCCGACCACCGCGACCCCTCCACCGCCGCGCTGCCGCACGGGAATCCGGCAAAACTCTCTCCGTGGGGATTGCTGGCGCTCTTCGGGGGGCTGGGATTCCTTCTTTTGTGGCGCACCCACCCTAAAGGGAGTCCGTCTCTGGCGGCCTTGACGGGATTCACCTGGGGGGGCTTCCTGCTCTGGTCGCCCGGCTACAGCCCCCAATGGGTACTCTATCTCCTGCCCCTCATCCTCCTGACCCTGCCGGAGCGCACGGCTTTCTTGATGAGCGCCGTCTTCCTGCTGCTCAGCATCCTGGAATGGCCGGTGATGCTCTCGCGCGGCTGGTTTCAGGGCCTGTACGCCCTTGTCCCCCTGAGGACCGCGCTCCTGGCGCTCCTGACGTGGGCCTTTTACCGCCGCGCCTCCGGCGATACAATAGAAGAGTGAACCGGCAGACCTGTCAGGTTTTATCCGCCCGAATCTGAGGAGTTGCCTTGAACCGTTTCCCCGCTTCCCGTTGGCAAGTCGTCTTCCCCTGGCTGTTGACCGTTGTGGCGCTGACCGTAGTCGGCGCGCTGGGGTGGGCTAATTACCGCTTCGCCGCCGCCAGTTCCAGCGGTAACGATTTCATGGTTTTTTGGGAGGGCGCCCAGGCTTTCTGGTTCGACGGTCTCTCTCCCTACAGTGATGCGACCACCGCCCGCATTCAGGGGCACGCTTACGGGCGGCCAGCCCGACCGGATGAGAATCAACTGCACATCGTTTACCCGTTGTATGCCTTTTTCCTCATCCCGTTTGCCCTGGTAAAGGATTATGTCCTGGCGCAGGCTCTCTGGATGACTTTTCTGGAATGTGCGCTTCTCTTCCTGGCCTGGCTCTCGTTGCGGATTACCCGCTGGAAGCCTGCTCCCTGGCTGTTGGCCCTTTTCTTTTTGTTCGCTCTCACCTGGTACCACGCCGTGCGGGTCGTCGTGAATGGCAATATCGTCGCCCTGGTGGCGCTTTTTCTCACCGGAGCGGTGCTGGCCCTCCGCGCCGGGCAGGATGAACTGGCCGGTATCCTCCTGGCTGTGGCGACCATCAAGCCGCACCTGGCTTTGCTCCCCATCCTGTTTGTTCTCCTGTGGGCGGCCTCGCACCGCCGCTGGCGGGTGCTGGTCTGGACGGTAGGGTTCACGACCTTCCTGGTTGCTTTTGGGATGCTTTTCATCCCCGATTGGCCTTTGCAAAACTTGCGCGAAGTGCTGCGCTACACCAGTTACAACCCGCCGACTACCATCCAGGACGCCTTGCGGGAATGGCTGCCGGGGGTCGGGCGGCAATTGGGATGGATTCTGAGCGGCGGGCTGACCCTGCTCCTGCTGGCGGAGTGGGTACTGGCCTGGGGCAAGCCTTTCCGCCGGTTTGTGTGGACGTACAGTCTCACCCTGGTCATCAGCCAATGGATTGGTATCACCACCGACCCCGGCAACTTCATCATCCTGTTTCTGCCCCTGACGCTGGTCTTCGCCGAGTTCGAGAGCCGCTACGGGCGCGCCGCCCGCTGGTGGAGTTTGCTCTCCATGCTGGCGCTGTGGGTCGGCCTGTGGTGGATTTTTCTTGCCACCCTGACCACCGTCAAAGGGCAGCCGCAGCAGAGTACGGTCATGTTCCTGCCGCTTCCGCTGTATCTCTTCTGGGGGTTGTACTGGGTGCGCTGGTGGGCGGTGCGTACTTCCCGCCTGCCGCTGCCGGAGTAGATTTTTCCCGCTCTATGCGTTCTCTCGACCGTTGGTTGCTTTTCCTCACCGGCCTTCTCGTCTTCGGCGCGGTCTACCTTCTGGAGCCTGCCCCCGGCTACATGGACGCCGACTACTACGCCCTCGACGGTCTGCGCATAGCCAAAGGGGAGACCGGCGAGCCGTTTTTGTGGCACTATCTGGATGACCCTGACGGTATTCCGCATCCCGCCTTTTCGTACTGGATGCCCCTCCCCGCCTGGATTGCCGCCCTGGGAGCGGTGCTGACTCCCTTCGATGGGGATGCCGCTGCCCGATTGCCCTTCTTCCTTTTGAGCGTTACCGTTCCCCCCCTGACCGCTGCCCTGGGGTATGCCCTCACCCGCCGCCGCTCCGCGGCTCTCCTGAGCGGGATTTTCGCCCTCCTCCCCGCTTTCTACCTCCCCTTCCTCCCCACCAGCGACTCCTTCGCTCCCCTCGCCCTCTTCGGCGCCCTTCTCTTTCTCCTCATCGCCTCCCTCTCCCCCCATCCCCTCACCTCCTCATCTCATCACCCCATCATCCCATCACCTCCCCACCTCATCATCTCATCATCCCATCACCTCCTCATCCTCATCCTCCCCCTCTCCCTCCTCACCGGTCTCCTCTACCTCACCCGCGCCGAAGGCCTTCTCTGGCTCCTCCCTGCCGCCTTCGTCCTCTGGCGTCTGCGCCTCCCGCCCCGCGGCTGGATGATTTTTACCGGGGGGTTCCTGCTCCTCGCCCTTCCCTGGGTGCTGCGGAACCTGGCCGTTTTCGGCACGCCGGGTTCGCCTGTGGGACTGCGTCCTCTGTGGCTTACCACCTACGACGAACTTTACACCTATCCTGCCTCCCAACTCACGCCCGCCCACCTGCTCGCTGCCGGCTGGGAGAGCATCCTCCGGGCGCGCCTGTGGGCTTTGGGGCAGAACCTCCAGACCGCTCTCGCCGTGCAGGGGGAAATTTTCCTCTCTCCCCTCATCCTGGCCGGGGCCTGGCGTTTGCGCCGCTCCCTGGCTGTCCAGACCGGCGCGCTGGCATGGGGGTTGCTCTTCCTCGCCATGACCTTCCCCTTCCCCTTTGCCGGGGCGCGGGGGGGATTTTTCCACGCCGGGGCGGTTTTGCAGCCTTTGTGGTGGGCGCTGGCCCCCGAAGGACTGCGAGCCTTCACGGATTGGGGGGCGCGCCGCCGCGGCTGGCAGCCCGTGCGGGCGTACCGCATCTTCGCCGGGGGCCTCGCAGGGCTGGCCTTTGCCCTGAGCGCTTTCATCTTGTGGAGCCGCGTCATCGGCGCGGATGGCCCGCCTCTCGCCTGGGGGCGTTCCGCGGCGCACTACCGCCGTGTGGAAGCCCGGTTGCAGGCGCAGGGCGCTCTCCCCGGCGAGCGCGTCCTGGTCAACAACCCGCCGGGCTACGTCCTGGCCTCCGGGCGTCCTGCCCTGGCGATTCCCTACGGCGACTCCCGCACCCTTCTGGAGGTGGCCCGCCGCTACGATGTCCGCTACCTGATACTGGAACCCAACTACCGAGGCGGCCCCCTGGATTCTCTCTACCGCTCCCCGCCCCCTTTCCTGCACCCCCTCTTCACCCTGGACGATACCCTTATCTTCGCCATCTCCCCCTAATCCCCAATCCCTGCTCCCCAATCCCTAACCTCGCAACTCCTAACCCCGCAACCTCGCATCTCCTCATGCCTCGCAAACCCGCTTTCCTCCTCGTCCTGGCTGCCCTGTCCGTAAGCGGCTACCTCCTGACGGCGCGCGCTACCTACCGTCTCGGCTTCCCTCTCGACGACGCCTGGATACACCAAACCTACGCCCGCAACCTGGCGCAGCGCGGCGAGTGGGCTTTCGTGCCGGGCAAGCCCTCGGCGGGTTCCACCGCCCCCCTGTGGACCTTCCTGCTCATCCCGCCACATCTGGGGGGCGGTTCGCCCTACGCCTGGACTTTTGCGCTGGGGATGGCGCTCCTGGCCGGGTTGGCCTGGGGCGGGATGCGGACGCTGGAAGTGTGGCTCCCGGATTTGCCCGCCGGGTGGCGCTGGGCGGGGGGCGTCTTCTTGCTTTTGGAGTGGCACATGGTCTGGGCGGCCTCTTCGGGGATGGAGACCCTCCTAGCCGCTTTCTGGGCGCTGGCGGTTGTGCTGTGGCTCTCCGCCGGGAAGCGCCGCCGGGGGCTGCTGGGGGCTTTTATCGGGGCGGGGGTCTGGGTGCGCCCCGATTTGCTCACCCTTCTGGGCCCGGCTCTGTGGGTGGTTTTCTTCGATGAATTGCGCATAGCCAAGTTTCGGGGGGCGGACCTGGCGCAGGCAGACGCAGGGGCGGCAGAGAGCGCCTGGTGGGAGGCCTTGCGGCGCGTCCTCTCTCAGAGCGGGAAACTGCTGGCGGGCTTCGCCCTCGGCTTTCTGCCCTATCTGGTTTTCAACCGCCTTCTGGCGGGGGCCTGGTGGCCGAACACTTTCTACGCCAAGCAGAACGAGTACGCCATCCTGCGGGAGATTCCATTTTTGGCGCGCCTGGGGCGGGAACTAACTTTGCCGTTGGTCGGGGCGGGGGCGCTGCTTCTGCCCGGTGCGGTGTGGTTTCTCTGGCAGGCGTGGCGGCGGAGGCAATGGGCTGTGTTGGGGAGCGCGCTGTGGTTTTTGGGGTACATCGCCGTCTACGCCTGGAGGCTGCCGGTCACCTACCAGCACGGGCGTTATGTGATGCCTGCCATGCCGGTTTTCTTCCTTTTGGGTTTGGCGGGTGTGTTGGATGCGACCTTGCGGGACGGCCTCCCTTTGGGGGGGCGCGTCCTGGCGCGGGGTTGGCTGCTCTCTTTGGGGGTGGTGCTGCTCCTTTTCTACGCCCTGGGGGGGCGGGCTTACGGGCAGGATGTGGCCGTTATCGGGAGCGAAATGGGGGCCGTGGCTCGCTGGGTCAACGCGAACACCCCCAAAGGGAGTCTGGTCGCCGCGCACGACATCGGGGCGCTGGGGTACTTTGGGGAGCGCGATATCCTGGATTTGGCGGGGCTGGTATCTCCTGAGGTCATCCCTTTTTTGCGGGATGAAGAGCGCTTGGCGCGCTTTCTGGATGGGAAGGGGGCTTCGTATCTGGTCACTTTCCCCGGCTGGTATCCGCGCCTGGTCGCTTGCGGCGATTTGGTATACCGCACCGGTGGGATGTTCTCGCCTTTGTTGGGGGGCGAGAATATGGCGGTTTACCGCTGGCGTGGCAATTGCCTTGCGAATGAGTGAAAAGCCTCGGGCATGTGTTGATGGGCTACTTTTCCTGTGCTATACTCTCTCCAGAAAGTGTTTTGAGGAAAGTGAGGCCGCATGAAAGAAATTACGCTTATGGTGGTGGATGACCACCCGATTTTCCGACAGGGTGTGATTGACGCGCTCTCCTTTGAACCGGATTTTCGCGTGATTGGAGAGGCGGATAACGGCGATACGGCACTGGAACTCATTCGGGAACGCCTGCCCGATGTGGTGGTGTTGGATGTCAACCTGCCAGGGTTAAACGGACAGCAGATTACCCGACGGATTTCCCTGGAAAAATTGCCTTGCCGGGTTGTGCTGGTGACGGCTTACGACGATGAAGCCCAGATAATTTTTGCCATCCAGGCCGGGGCGAAAGCCTATTGCGCCAAGGATATTTCCCCGGATGCTTTGAAGCGGGTCATCCGTACCGTTATGGAAGGGCAATACGTCATCCAGGATATGGTTTTGAGCGCCGAGGAAGTGACCGCGTGGCTAAAAGCGCGCGGCATTACCCAGGATGTAAGCAAGAAGCGTCGGGGCACTACAGGGGAACTCGCTCCGCTCTCGGAGCGGGAGATGGAGGTCTTGACGCTGTTGTCCAAGGGGTACAGTAACAAGGAAATTGCCCTGGAACTGGACATCAGCCATCAGACGGTGAAGAATCACGTCACGGCTATCCTGCGAAAATTGGGAGTGAA
>DRKV01000339.1 GCA_011051635.1 Chloroflexota bacterium
CGCCCAATTGGTACGTCTCCAGCCATTGGCGCAGGTTCTCGTAGGCCATCCCCAGGCGGTAAGTGATGCGCTCGCGGGGGGCTTCCTCCAGGTTCTCGAAGGGAACCAGCCGCGGCCCTTCCGGCCCGAGACGGTACACGATGTCGGTCAGGAGGCGGGCGCGTACCAAATCCATGCCCTCAATGGCCTGCATCAGGGCGGCGCTGAAATCGAAGGCCGCCGGGTAGAGGCCCCAATCGGGATGCCCCAGGGCGGCGAAGGTCAGCAGGGCGCGGGTGGCGGGTTCTTCCCGCAGGGCGCGGGAGGGGCGGTGCGAGCGGGTCGGGATGCCGGCCTCCTCCAGGCGGGCAACGAGGGCAAAGCGCAGCGAATCGCTCAGGAAGGGGGCCAGGATGACAATCTCTCCCGGCGGCGTGCCTTCGTCCACCAGGGCGGCGATTTGCTCCGTGACCCAGTCGAGCATCTGGGGGTAGTAGCGCAAATCGGGGGGATAGGTGAGATGACGGGAGAGGGTGCCGCGCTTCAAAGGGGGAGGCGGCTCCTGAGGTTCCGCGTCCCCGCCAGAAGGGAGGCGGACCCGCACCCAATGGGCCAGGTGGACCCCCAAATCCAGCAATCCCCCGGGGGTGACGTGCGATTCCGGGAAGCGCACCGTCTCGTCGCAGGCCTCCGCCAGCGAAAGAATGCTCTGGGGGTCTGCGCCCAAAAAACGGCGGTATCCGGCATCCTCATCGAAAATCAGGAGGGCGGATTCAAAATCGGGCAGCCACTCGGAGAGCAGGTCGGCCACCAGGGGCGGGTTTTCTTCCAGGTTGTCGGCAATCAGGTGGCGGTAGGCATCCTGGAGGTACTCGCGGCACAGGGGCAGGTTCCACAGGTAGCGGCGGAAGACATCCAGTTGGAGGGAGAAATCGAGCAGGTTGTGTTCCAGGCAGAAGCGGCGGAAGTCGTCTATGCAGGTCTGCACGTCGTCGAAAACGGGGGTCTGGCCGCTCTCCGCAGGCCAGGAGGCTTTGAGGCGGCGGGAGACTTCGGCGAGGGGGTAGGCGTTGAAGGCCGCTTTGTTGAGGTTGTCAATCAACTGGCTGTAGAGACGGTTGCGGCTGATGGTCAGGCCGGTGAAGAGGCCCTCCTCCAGGCGCGGACGGACGAGGTGCGCCATGTAGTACTGGGCGGTCTCCAGGGTGAGAAAGACAGGGGGCAGGTCGGGGCGGGCGAAACCGGCTTCTTCGGCCACGAGGGGCCAGAAGAGTTCCGTCATGCGGCGCGCCAGGCCGCCGATGGTGAGCAAGTCGGGGGCGGTGCCGCTGACGACGCCGGGGGTCTCCAGGGCGGCGGTGTACGGCTCTCCCAGGGTACGCTGCGGAACGAGGATGAGGATTTGTCCGCCGGGGATGCCCTGCGCCATGAGGTGCAACATGCGCTCCACGCCGACGAGGGTCTTGCCGCTCCCCGCCGGCCCGCGCAGAAAGACGGCGCCGCGGGGCGGGGCTTCGATGAGGGTGCGTTGGGAGGGGGTGAGGGAAGTACGCAAGTGTGAAAGTGTGAAAGTTTGAAAGTGTGAAAGTGGCAAGTGGGAAAGTCGCGGGGTATCACGTGTCAAGTGCGATGTGCGGGGTTAGGGAGTTGCGGGTTAGGCGTTGCGGAGTTGCCCAATCCCCAATCCCTGCTCCCTAATCCCTGCTCCCCAATCACTCATTCCCCCCCCATTGTAACCCAAAGGAAAGGGGAAGAAAGACACTTTGCACAACTGTGGGGAGCGGCTATAATGGCGCGCAAGGTTTACCACTTGACGAAGGAGAAAAATTCATGGATTTCAATCTCTCAGAAGAACACCGTATGGTGCAAAAGATGGTACGCGACTTCGCCCAGCGGGAGGTCGCTCCCATCATCAAGGAGTGGGACCGCAAGCAGGATATGGCTCCTTTCATCCTGCCGCGGATGGGGGAACTGGGCATCCTGGGCATCTGCATTCCGGTGCGCTACGGCGGAGCGGGGATGGATTACGTCTCGCTGGGGCTGGCCTGCGAGGAACTGGAAGCGGTGGATACCACCCTGCGGGTGGTGATGTCGGTCCACACGGGGCTGTGCAGCATGACCCTGCTGCAATGGGGCAGCGAAGAGCAAAAGCAAAAATTCCTTGTGCCGCTGGCGAAGGGCGAGAAAATCGGCTGCGGGGCTTTCACCGAGCCGGGAGCCGGTTCCGATTTCGCGCACATTCGCGGCACCGCCCGCCGCGAGGGGGATTACTACATCCTGAACGGCGAAAAGATGTGGATTTCGCTGGCAAACAAGGCCGATTACGCCCTGGTGACGATGCGCACCAACCCGAACGCGGAGAAGGCCAGCCGCGGTTTGACCTCCTTCATTGTGGATTTGCACAGCCCCGGCGTGACCCGCGGCGACATCCACGGAAAACTGGGGGTGCGCGCCGGTTCGACGGGCTGGATTAACTTCCAGGATGTACGCGTCCCCGTGGAGAACCGCATCGGCGAGGAGGGAGAGGGCTTCAAAATCACGATGTCGGCCTTCGATAACGGACGCTACACCGTGGCCGCCGGGGCTACCGGTCTCGTCCGGGCCGCGTTGGAAGAGAGCGTCAAGTACGCCCGCGAGCGCGAGGCCTTCGGCGCTCCCATCGCCCAGCACCAACTCATCCAGGCAAAAATCGCCCGCATGGCGGTGGATTACGAGGCAGCCCGCCTGCTCTATCTCCAGGCCGGCTGGATGAAGAACGAGGGAATCCGCAACACGCGGCAGACCTCGGCGGCCAAGTGGTTCGCCACGGATGCGTCTTTCGATGCAGCCAACGAAGCGGTGCAAATTCACGGGGCCTACGGCTTCAGCGACGAATACAACGTGGAACGCTACCTGCGCAACTCCAAAGGCGCGGTGATTTACGAGGGCAGCAACGAGATTCAGCGCCTCATCCAGGCCAGTTACGCCCTCGGGCAGCGCACCGACAAACCGCTGCGCCGCGAATTACCGCCCTACGACCCCGATTTTTGGCAAGAAGAAGCCTGAGAGCGTGGTAAAATTCGGTATCCGCCCGACCGGTCGGTAGGGAGACTTCCGCCGGAGCGGATACTTTTTTAGCCGTGGATGGAAACGGTACCATGCCCTGAATGTCCAAGCAGAATTCAAAATCCGCAATCCACCAAGGAGGTGCCATTTTGAACATCGTCGTATGTGTCAAGCAAGTGCCCGATACCGCCGCGCAGGTCGTGGTGGAAAACGGGCAGGTGACCTGGGGCGACGCCCCGCTGGTCATCAACCCCTGGGACGAGTTCGCCGTAGAGGCCGCCCTGCAACTGGCAAAGAAGCACGGCGGCAGCGTGACAGTGCTCACCATGGGCGATGAAAGCGCCAAAGAGGCCATCAAGCACGCCCTGGCCATGGGCTGCAAGCAGGCCGTGCGCATCGAAGGCCCCGCCGATGCCGACACCCTGGTCACCGCCCAGGTACTGGCCGCCGCCATCCGCAAAATTGGCGAGGTGGACGTGGTCGCTTTCGGACGGCAGGCCATCGACGGCGACAACGGTGTCACCCCCGCCATGGTGGGACGCTTCCTCGGCTGGCCGGTCTTCAGTTTGAGCGCCACCATCCCCGAAATCGCCGACGGCAGCGTCACCGTGCAGCGCGCTACGGAAGAAGGCCGTCAGGTGGTAGAGGGCAAACTGCCCGCCGTCTTCAGTTTCGGGAAGGACATCGGCGAACCGCGCTACCCCTCCTTCATGGGCATCCGCAAGGCGGCGCGGGCCAAAGTCCCCGTGTGGACGCTGGACGACCTGGGGCTGAGCGACTTGGTTCCGGCGGTTTCCTGGCCTGAGGTGATGAATCCGCCCAAGCGGGAAATCACCACCGAAATCATCGAGGGCGACAGCCCGACAGACATCGCCGAAAAACTGGCCGACAAAATTATGGCGGAGAAGGTGCTGTGATGAGCGAGAAAATCTGGGTTTACGTTGACCAATTCAAAGGCGAGGCCCTGCCGGCCTCCTGGGAAGCCGTCCATGCCGCCCGCACGCTGGCGGGGGAACTGGGCGGCGGTGTGACCGCTCTCGTCTTCGGAGAGGGAGTCGAATCCCTGGCGCAAACGGCCATCCACTACGGAGCGGATGAAGTCCTCCTGGCCGACGATGCTACCCTGTCCGATTACCGCGGGGAAGCCTACGCGGCTACGCTCACCAAATTGGCAGCGGAGGGACAACCGCAGGTCATTCTCTTCCCCACCACGACCCGCGGCCGCGAACTGGCCGCCATGACG
>DRKV01000340.1 GCA_011051635.1 Chloroflexota bacterium
CCTTTCGGTGGCGTTCAGCGTGCGAACCCTCCCTCCCGTGCGCTTCGTGACGGAAATCATCATCGAGAGACTGAACGGGCGACGGACGGTAGACCATGGACGACAGACCACAGACTGCAAGACCACAGACTACCTGACCACCCGACTACCTGACCACCCGACTACCTGACCACCCGACTACCCGACTACCTGACTACCCGACTACCCCTCATGCATATCCTCCTCATTCACCAGGCATTCGCCGCCATCAACGAACCCGGCGGGACGCGCCATCACGAACTGGCGCGCTACCTGGCCGCGCAGGGTCACCGCGTCACCGTGGTCGCCAGCCCCATCAGTTACCTGACCGGCAAGGACAGCCGCGCCGGGACGGCGGAAGCGAACATCCACATCATCCGCCCCTACGTTTACCCGCACTGGCATCGTTCCTTCTTCCACCGCTTGCTGAGTTTCTTCAGTTTCATGGCTTCCTCCTTTTGGGCCGGGCTGCGCGTGCGGGATGTGGATTTGGTGTGGGGCACTTCCCCGCCCATCTTCCAAGGCGTGACCGCCTGGGCGCTGGCGCGGCTCAAGCGGGCGCGCTTTCTGTTCGAGGTGCGCGACCTGTGGCCGGAGTTCGCCGTGGCCGTGGGGGTGCTGACCAATCCGCTGCTGATTGGGGCCTCCGAGTGGCTGGAGCGCTTTCTCTATCGCCGCGCCGACACCGTGGTGGTCAACTCGCCGGGCTTTCTGGAGCACGTCCGCGGGCGGGGGGCGCGGCGGGTGGACCTCGTCCCCAACGGAGCCGACACACGCATGTTCGACCCCCAGGCCGAGGGGAACGCTTTTCGGGAGGCGCACGGACTGGAAGGGAAGTTCGTCGTCCTGTACGCCGGGGCGCACGGACTTTCCAACGACCTGGACGTGGTGCTGGATGCCGCCGCCCGCCTGCGGAACAGGCCGCAAATTGCCATCGTCCTGCTGGGAGACGGCAAAGAGAAGCCGCGCCTGAAGCGCCGCGCCGCCGAGATGGGGCTGGAAAACGTCCATTTCGTGGATTCCATCCCCAAAACGGAAATGCCCGCGGCGCTGGCCGCGGCGGACGCCTGCCTCGCGATTCTCAAGCCGGTGGAGATGTACAAAACGGTGTACCCCAACAAGGTTTTCGATTACATGGCCGCCGGCAGGCCGGTGATTCTCGCCATCGAGGGGGTCATCCGGGAAGTGGTAGAGGCCGCCGGGGGAGGCCTGCCCGTCCCACCGGGGGAGGCCGACGCCCTGGCGGAGGCTATCCGCACGCTGGAGGCCGACCGCGCTTTGTGCCGCCGCCTGGGGGCCAACGGGCGCGCCTATGTGGAAGCCCACTTCGACCGCGCCGACCTGGCCGCCCGCATGGAGACAGTCGTGCGGGAGATGGTGGAACCCGAGCCCGAAGTCTGACGTTATGCACCTATCGCGCAGCGCCGTGAAGTAGGACAACTGCAAGCAGTTGTCCTACAACCACGATTTTTTAGTGTACCCGGTCTCTCGGAGGAACACTATGCCCCAAACCCCGCCCAAACGGCACACATCTCTCCGTTTTGCGCTCATCCTGGCGCTGACGGCTCTCATCGGCCTGCTCGTCCACGAGACGGGACACGGGCTGACCGCCGCGGCGCTGGGAGGACGTTTCACCGGTCTGTACGTCTGGCCGGGCGTCGAGGTGTGGCCGCATCCCGGCGCATCTTTCAACGGAAAATGGGATGGACAAATTGGCGTAGCCACCTATCTCCCTGGCGCAGATTGGGAAGCCGACGACTGGCGCTACGGTTTGGTGTCCTTGATGGGCAGCGGGACGAATTTCCTGCTGGCGGCGCTGGCGCTGGGCTGTCTGTGGGCTTTCCGTCCCCGCGGCAGGGTGCGGCTCTGGCTGCTGGCCGAGACCTGGATGTTTCTCGACCTGACGACCTATACCTTTTTCCCGGCTTTTGGGCTGCGGCACTTTATTTTCGTCGGCGGCACCTCCGCCGAGCCGCTGGAAGGCGCGCTCCGGCTGGGGATTCCGGCGGGTGTGTTCGTGACTCTGGTCGTAGCGGGCTCCGCGGCGATGGGGTGGGGGGCGGTACAGTGGACGGTAGACGGTGGACGGTAGACGGTAGACCGCGGACTACGGACTATGGACTGCGGACTATGAGTTGTGAGGAGGAATGCTCTATGAAACGCATCTTTGGAATTGCCATTGCTGCCCTGCTGTTGGCAGGCTGTACGCTGGGAATGCAGCCGCCTGACTCTACGAGTAGTCCACCTTCCGGGGGTCAGCAGCCCACTCAAAGCGCGCCCGTTTCCGGGGGAGGAGAAACCGCTCCGGGCGGGCAGACGCTCCGAGGGCTGGCCGAGGTCGAACAAGTGGATATCCTTGTGATGGAAACCTTCCCCTTGCAAGCCGCCGCGGTGGTACGCGGGGCGCTCCCCGACGCCTGCACGAAAATCGCGGGGGTGGAGGTCGCCCGGCAGGACAATTTGTTCACCGTCACGCTGCGGACGGAACGCCCCGCGGAGGCGGTCTGCGCCCAGGTGTTGACCGCCTTTGAGGAGAGCGTACCGCTAGACATTCTCGGCCTGCCCGCCGGAACGTACACGGTGGAGGCCAACGGGGTGCAGACGACTTTCACGCTGGAGGTGGACAACGTCTCCCCGATGGAGGCTCCTGCGGCGACGACAACGGCTACCTCCACCCCCACAGCCACCCCTACCGAGACGCCGACGCCCACGCCGACCGCCGGGGAAACCTGCACCAACCGGATAGACTTCCTGAGCGAGACGGTGCCGGACGGGAGCAGTTTCGCAGCCGGTGCGACCTTCGAGAAGACCTGGACGCTGAAAAACGCGGGCACCTGCACCTGGACGACTGACTACGCCGCCGTGTTCGTGGAGGGGGAGCAGATGGGCGCGCCGACCAGCGTGCCGCTGCCCAAAGAGGTGAAGCCCGGTCAGAAGGTGACGATACGGGTCACGTTCACCGCGCCCGATACGCCCGGCACATACCGCAGCACCTGGCGTTTGCAAGATGAGAACGGGACGCAGTTCGGGCCGGGAAGAAGCGGCGAGGGAGAATTCTGGGCGGAAATTCGGGTGACAGAATCCACCGGAGACCTGGGGCTGGGCAGCCCCGATTGGGTGGATACCCTGAACAACGCCTCCAACTGGTACTTGCTGGACACCGATTCGACGACCTTCAAGGTGAAGGACGGGGCGCTGGTGATGACCGCCAAAAACCCCGGCGGGATGGACGAGTGGGGTCTTTCGCAACGCGACGCGGTGAGCGACTTCTATATGGAAGTGGACTTCCGCACCGGGAATGCCTGCACCGGCATGGACCGCTACGGGGTGCTGGTGCGCGCTCCCAAGCCGGACCGCGGCTACGTCTTCGGGTTCTCCTGCAACGGGCAGTACCGCCTGTACAAATGGGATGGCTCCACGTACACCGGTCTGCAAGAATGGACGCCCAGCCCCGTCATCCGCACGGGAGGCGGGCAGAAGAACACGCTGGGGATTTGGGCCAAAGGCAGCCAGTTCAAGTTGTACGCCAACGGGCAATTGCTGGGCACGGTACAAGACAAAGCCTTCGATTCCGGGCAATTCGGGTTGTTCATCGCCAGCAGCGAGACCTCCAAGTTCAAGGTCTATGTGGAGGAAGTGCGCTTCTGGAACCTCGCTCCGTAGTGCGGTATAATCGGCGGCGTGGCTAGAGTACGCAGACCCGAAGACCTGAGCATAGACGAGTTGCGCCGTCTGTTGATTGAGAAGCGGCGCGCCGACCGGCAAGCCCGCCTGGAGCATTTTCGCAAGACGGGGCGGGTGGTCTCTCTCTCTGCGGATACGCTGCCGCCGCCGCTGGAATCACCGCAGAGCGTTGAGATGGGCCTCCCGCTCCCGGAGGAAGAACCTGCCCCCCCGCGGCCGCGTCCCCGCCGCGCATTGGACGGCTTCCTGCTCCTGATTGAGATTGCCGCCGTGGCAGGGCTGCTCTTCATCCTCTTCAACGGGGTCTCGGTGGTCAAGGCGCTCAACCAGGAGGTGGCGCTGGCGCTGGTGCAGCCCACTCCGACGGCCACGCCGCTGGTGATGGCAGTCGTGCTCCCTTCGGGACACACGCCTCCCACCGACCCCGGCGGGGCGCGCCCCAACGAAGCGGAAATCCCGGAGCATTTGCGCCCGATGGTGCAGTCGCTGGCAGCCCTGCCGCTGCCCACTCCGGGGCCGGAACAGGCCATCCGCATCCAGATTCCCGCCATTCACGTGGACGCCCCCGTGGTGCAGGGCGACGGGTGGGAGCAACTCAAGAAGGGCGTCGGGCAGCACATCGGCACGGCAAACCCCGGTGAAGTGGGCAACGTGGTGCTTTCGGCGCACAACGACATTTTCGGAGAGATTTTCCGCTACCTGGACCAACTCCAGCCCGGCGACGAGGTCATCCTGTACACCAATCAGCGCGCCTACCGCTACATCGTCACCCGGACGCGGGTGGTGGAGCCTACCGAGGTCAGCGTGATGACCCCTTCCAGCACCCCCATCGTGACCCTGATTTCCTGTTACCCCTATCTGGTGGATAACCAGCGCATCGTGGTAACGGCACAACTCCAACCGTAAATCCTGCACGCAGCGTGCAAATTCATCTTGCAAGGAGAACACATTTCATGAGCCGCAAAAAGAAAAAGAGCCAACGCCGCGGAAAGCAGACGCTTCGCAATAGCAGCCAGACAAACGCCCCTGTATCCCGTCCGGCTGCCCCTCGCTCCGCGGTATCCCGCCTGGCCCCTCAGGTGGAGTTCAACCCCGATTACACGTACATCATCAAGGATTTGAAGCGCATCGGTGTCCTGGCGGGGAGTTTTTTGGTCATTCTGATTGGGCTGTCTTTCTTCCTTTAGAACGGGAAATGTCCAACGCCGCTGACAGGGGCGTCCTGCTTACGGGACGCCCCTGTTTGTTGTCCCCAGACTTCGGAGGTCCCGTAGACATCCGAAGTCTGAGGGCGCTCAAGAAGTCGTCAAAGGAACGCTGATTGGTACGGAGAAGGGCGTGGCGGCAACGGCTGTTGCCTTTGCGGGGGACTGGACCCCTTGCCCGTAAGGAAGATGCGCCCGCCGTCGTTCCGCAAAACGCGAGCGCCCAGACCTGGCGGGTCTGCGAGACTCGTCAGGTCTGGAGGGGAAAGCGCTCCAGAAATTGCCGATGCCGCTCGCTACCGAAAAATCGGGTAGAATGAAGGCATCGGGTGTCAAAAGGCCAAAGCGCCGGTTTTTGCGGGAACACCAGCCAATGCGACCCTCAGATTTGTGGATACTGCTTGTTACGCTCGCCCTGGGCGCTTGCACGCCCGCGACCGGGATGCCGCCC
>DRKV01000341.1 GCA_011051635.1 Chloroflexota bacterium
ATGGAACGGGACCCGTTTTGTGCGGGTCCCGTTTTTTGTTGGATACAGGTTGGGTCTGGCGACCGCCCCCTGGCGGGGATGCTGTGCGAAAGTCACGGCAACAACTGCGAAACCCGCCCTCGCGGGTTGGAAGCAGTCGCTGCAGAGCGACTTCGCAATGGTTGGTGCAGTTTCAATTGCCGGGGATTGCTATATGCGATTGCCCTCTAGCGGGAACCAAATCCTCCCCTCCGGCATTGAAAGGGTGTTAGAATCCGTTTGCAAACAAAGGAGATTGTGCTATGAAACGCCTGATGCTGTTTGCTCTTTTTCTCGTGTTGACGGCCTGCGCGCCTTCCGGTGCTGATGAGCGCCCGATGATTACCCCTTCTCCCCCGGTACTGGGAACCCCTCTCTCTTACCCCTTGCCAGTTTCTCCGCCTGCTCTGAAAGCCACCGCTTATCCGGCTCCGCCCTCCGAAGGAACTCCTATGCCTGCTATCACTCCCCAGAATGATATCCCTCGTCCCCTGCGCCCGGCGCGTGACTACTTGGCGCAGCGCCTTGATGTGTCTCCCGAGGAAATCCACCTCGCAACTTACGAGCCGACCAATTTCCCCGATGGCTGCCTGGGTCTCCCAAATCCCGGGGAAATGTGTATCCAGGTTATCACGCCGGGGTATGTGGTCACTTTTCAGACCGACAAGGGCAATTTCATTTTTCATGTCGCCCGGAGCGGCTATCCTTTCCGTATGGTTGGCGGCAACTATGAGATTCAGGACAAATGACATGAACGACGACGTTATCACCATCCCCATGCAGGAGCGCAAGCGCATCGCCCTGGTAGCGCATGACCACAAGAAACGCGACCTGCTGCATTGGGCGCGCTTCAACAAAGAGCGTCTCTCCAGACACGAACTCTGGGCTACCGGCACCACCGGGCGGCTGCTGGCCGCCGAACTGGACCTCTACATCCACCGTTTGCAGAGTGGGCCTCTGGGAGGCGACCAGCAACTGGGGGCCAAAATCGCTGCCGGGGAAATCGACATCCTGATTTTCTTTTGGGACCCCCTCGAACCCATGCCGCACGACCCGGATGTGCGCGCCTTGCTCCGCTTGGCCGGAGTGTGGAACATTCCTGTTGCAACCAACCGTTCCTCAGCGGACTTCCTTTTCTCCTCCCCCTTGATGGATACCACCTATCCCCGCGAAGTGCCGGATTACGAGGCCTACCGCCAGCGCAAAGTAGGGTAAATACCGCTTTGTAACGTTAAAGGAAACATGACGGCGTTTCTGCCTCAGAAGCGTCAGGAAAACCCGATACACCGCGCGCGTCTGCGATTCCCCTTTCTGCTCGTTTGGGTTCTCTGGGGACGTGTTTTTTAACATTCGGCCAGTTTTTTGTGGATAACTATGGGGAGGAATGTGTACAACTGGTAAATATGGAGCGGAATTTTTGTTCTATCCACAACTAGGGGGATTCCGGATGGATGTTCTTCCGAGGAGGAAACAGGTAACCATTGAAAAAACATGAGGAAATTTTAAGTTCAACCCTTTCTTAAAGAGTTCGTTTTTTTTAAAGTTCCGTAGGTTTCGCACATTGCGTGATACTTGCCTCTCTGCTAGAATACATCTGCTCGCACAACCCTTGTTGTCGCAGCGTTTCCTCAGTTTAGTTTGACCAAAATTGAAGATTGATGCTGATTGAGGGGAAACCTCCGCCCAAATTTGACGGCGGGAGGGTTGGATTTGTGCGCCTCGGCACGGTTGTAAGCGCCGGTTGGGGCTGGGAAGACAAGTGTTGACCGGTGTCGCCCCTCTCTGGGTAGGTATAAATTGTTGCGAAACATCCCCTGGGGATGGGGCTTTCGTAAAAAAACAATCGCGGCGGAGAAATTTCCTGCAAATTTGGCGTCCGCCGGATTATCACGTCGCAAGTATTCGTAAGTTTGAGGAGGAGGTCGTTGATGAATGCACAGCAGGCCTGGCAAGCCACTCTCGGCCAGTTACAGATGGATATGCCCAAGGCGGCCTTCGATACCTGGGTTCGAGATGCCAGACTCATCTCTTGCGAAGACGGGATTTGTACCATCGGGGTGAACAACGCCTACGCTCGCGATTGGCTGGCCGACCGGCTTTCGAGCACGGTGCAGCGCATCTTGTCCGGCATTCTGGATAAAGATATCGAGGTGAACTTTGCGGTTATGCAACATGGCGGAGAGCAGACAGACGCTGAGGCCGCTCCCTCTGTCAGGAAGAGCAACGGGGGAAATGGTAGCACCCCTGCACAAAGCATCAGCAGTCGTCTCAATCGGCGTTACACTTTCGCCAATTTTGTAGTCGGGCCGAGCAACCGCCTTGCCCATGCGGCCTGTATGGCCGTTGCGGAAAATCCCGCTCAGGCGTACAACCCTCTCTTCCTGTACGGCGGCGTGGGACTGGGAAAGACGCACCTCTTGCAGGCGATTGGCAATTATTGTGCCGACCAGGGCCTGTCGGTTCTGTATGTCTCCTCCGAGGAATTTACCAACGACCTCATCAACGCCATCCGCAAGCACACCACCCAGGCCTTTCGGGAAAAATATCGCCGCATTGATGTTCTCTTGATTGACGACATTCAGTTCATCGCCGGGAAGGAATCCACCCAGGAGGAGTTCTTCCATACCTTCAACACCCTGCACGGGCAAGACAAGCAGATTGTGATGACTTCCGACCGCCCCCCCAAGGCGATGAACACCCTGGAAGAGCGGCTGCGCTCCCGCTTTGAGTGGGGCCTGACCGCCGATATTCAGCCCCCCGATTTTGAAACCCGCCTGGCGATTCTGCGTTACAAGGCAGAGCGCGGTAACTACGTCCTGGATGATAGCGTCCTGGAGTTGATTGCCCGCCGCATCAACTCCAACATCCGCGAACTGGAGGGGGCGCTTACCCGAGTGGTAGCCTTCGCCAATTTGCGGAACATGCCGATTACCCTCGACTTGGTGGACGCTGCTCTGGCCGATTTGCTGCCCCGGCACGTCGAAGTGGAGCCGCGTAGTATTATCCGTACTGTGGCAGACCACTTTGGAATCACCGTGGAGCGATTGTTGAGTCGGGAACGTTCCCGGCGCGTGGCCGTCCCCCGTCAGATTGCCATGTACCTGCTGCGCGAGGAGGCCAATCTCTCTTTGCCCCAAATTGGCGAGATGTTGGGAGGGCGCGACCACACCACTGTGATGTATGGCTGTGATAAAGTGGCCGACCTTATGGAGCGCGATGTCCGCCTGCGGCGGCAGGTGGTCTCGCTGCGAGAGAATCTCTACGGAGAGTCTTCTCGCCTGGCTGTGTGACGCAAAAGCGCCGCAAGGGTTCATCCCTGCGGCGCTTTTTGAATCATCTCTCAGCCCTTGGGGGCGCGGCGCAGACGGATTTTGCGCCACGTTGATTTCAGGGTTTCCAGGCCGGGAATCTCGAAAGGGGGCGGGGGCGTTTCCGGGTCCGGCCAGGGGGGAAGGTCCAGCATCTTGCGCAGGACGTAGCGCACAATCAAACGCAGGGAGGCCAATACGGGGGCTGCCAGGACGAGGCCCACCAATCCAAGCAGACGCGCCGCTACGATGGCTGCCAGCAATACGGCGGCGGGATGTACTCCTAATTGTTGTCCTAAAATGCGGGGGGAGATGAAATTATCGAAAATCTGGTCCAGGAGCATGGCTAATCCCAGGACGAGGAGGGCGTATCCCCACTGACTCAACCCAAAGTAATTCCCGTTTTGGAAGAAGGCCACCAGAAAGATGATTGCATCCACGGTGAAAGTGCCGATGTAAGGGACGAAACGCGCCAGACCGGTCAGCAAGGCGATGCTGAAGGCGAAGCGCACCCCCAGAATGTTCATCAGAATGGCGGAGGCGATAATCACCATGCTGATGATGAGCAGTTGCCCGCGCAGAAAGGCGTTCCAAATGTGGTCTATCTCGCGCCCCATGCGCCGGATGTCGTAATCGTATCCCGGTATGTGGAGATAGTTCACCATGTCGGGAACTTGCCCGGCGTCGGCGAGGGTGAAATAAGAGAGTAGAATGACGAACAGCATCCACCCCAGCAAGTTGATGGCACGGGTGGCAATCGTGCTGAGTAGTATCCCGGCCTGCCCCAGGATGCCTTGCAGAGCGGCGATGATTTGCTGTCCGAGGTTTACGAGGTCCAGTTGGGTGAGGTCCAGGGTATACACACCGCCGATAGTGTAAACCTGGGAGATGTTACCCAATTGTTCGGGCAGGGTGGTCAACCAGACGCTGATGGAGACAATCAAACTTTGGAATTGCTGGATGATGACCAGCCCTGTAGCGGTGAAGGAGCCCACCAACGCGGCAAGCAGCAACAGGTAGATGATGTTGACAGAGGCGCGCCAGGGCAGATGGGTCAACCGGCTGAAGCCTGCCACAATGGGGTGCAGCAGGTAGGTCAATACGAATGCCAGCAGCAACCACCCCAGGATAGAGCGGAAATACACCACCATCCCGCCTGTGACGGCCACCAGCGTCAGGCCGACGACCAGTTTTGTGGGGGCGCTCCAGGGCGGGGACGTTGCTTCAGGAGGGGGTAGATTGTCGGTCATGTCTGCTGAAGAGGCGTTTCAAGCGGGCGTGTACCTGCAGGCGGCGGTGCCATTGTGGGTCTGGAGGGGGCAAGGGCGGCGCGACGCTGTGCGGGAAAGGGTCAAGGTCGAATAACTGGGCGTACACGTAACGTCCCAGTACCCGCAAGGTCGCGATGGTGGGGGCGGCCAGGGGGATGCCTGTCACCCCGGCCGCGACAGCGCCGGCCACAATTCCCACAATCACCACGATGGGCGGCAAGTGGACGCTGCGCCCGATAATCCGCGGAATCAGGTAATTGATGTCAAATTGCTGAAAGATGATGTGCAGCCCGGCGATGATGAGAGCAAACACCCAGTTGGGAACCGGTATCCACGTTGAACCGAACAGCAGAGCCAGTGTCGTTGCCAGGGTGAGCCAGATGCCGTGCCCGATGCTGGGGAGAAATTCCAACAGCCCCGCCAGAAGACCCATGGAAAGGGCGAAAGGTAGCCCCAAAATGAAGCCCATCACCGTGAAGATGAGCGAAACTACCAGCGCCAGAGTGATTTGTCCCCGAAAGAAAGCCCCCCAGATGCGGTTGATTTCGGTGCGCAACTGGCGGTAGTCGGGCTGGTACAGAGGCGGGACATGACTTTCGACCCACTGATTGAACTTGTCGGTGTCTTTCACCAGGTAAAAAGACACCACAATGATGAAGATAATCCACACGACCGAGGAGAGCACCTCGACCGCGATGCTGAGCGTTTGTCCCAACAGGGGTTGTATCCACTGGTCGGAGGAAAGCGGTACCTGCTGGACAAGGGAGGGCAAGTGGATGCTGAACGGCCCGAGGGCGATATCGTGTTGCAGGAGTTGGTCAATGGTCGCCAGCAAGCGGCGCAAGTCCACGTTGAGCGTGGACAACTGCGAGGCCAGCGGCGGAACGATGATGAAGGGAATCAGCAACAGGAACAGGAACAGGGTCAGATTGCCCAGCAGAATCGCCAGCGCGTGCGGCAGGCGCAATTGCCGGTGGAGAAACCCCGCAATGGGAGAGACGATGTAGGCCAGGACGATAGCCAGCGTCAGGGGAGGCAGCAGGATGCGGAACTGATATAGCAGATAGACGCCGAAAGCAATCACCAGCAGGCTGACGGTCAACTTGGTTTCCTGGCTCCACCTGGGGCGAGATGTGTATGGCGTGTTCTCTGTCATGTGATTGACCTGGTCTCCTTCATGGGACAACGGTGATAGGCAGTTCTCCGGCGGCGCTTCCCCAGTAGGCCGGGCCTGGGTAGCCCAGATGGACTTCGAAACTGACGAAGACGGTTGCCGTGGCCTGTCCGGCGGCGACGGCTCGCGTCACGAATGCGGCGGTATCCGTCTCCCCTCGCCCAAGCCCTGCGGAATGCGTCACCGTTGCCTGCTTTGGCGGAGCAAGCAGGGATTGGGAATCGGCGGGATTGACGGAAAGGCGGTATTGGGGGATACCCAGCATGGCACAGCCGTCGTTGCGGAGGGCCGCCGTTATGGTAAGGATTTCGCCAACTTTGGGGTTCTCTGGCGTAACGGAGAGAGCAACCTCAGCGGTATGGGTTTCGCACGCCGGCGTAGCGGTTGCTGCATCCCCAGGGGCTTTTGTCGGG
>DRKV01000342.1 GCA_011051635.1 Chloroflexota bacterium
AATGTCAGCAAAAATTCTGGTTGTCGATGATGAACCTTTGTATGCCCGTTTAGTGGGAGAAAGCCTGAAAGACGCGGGTTACCAGGTGATTCGGGTGTATAGCGGTGCTGAAGCAGTCGAAAAAGTGGCCCAGGAAAACCCCGACCTGGTTGTTCTGGACGTGATGATGCCTGATATGGATGGCTTCACCGTGTGCAAGCGCATTCGGGAATTCTCCAACACCCCCATTATCATGCTGACGGGAAAGACCGAAGAGAAGGCCCGTGTGGCGGGACTGGACCTGGGGGCGGACGATTACATCACCAAACCATTTTCCGGGGAGGAATTCCTGGCGCGTGTTCGCGCCGTCTTGCGGCGTTTCTCGGTGCAGAATCAGCCGCCTACGCCCACCGTTTTCACCCATGGCGATTTGCACATCAACTTTTCGCGAGCGGAGGTGTACGTGGGTGATAAAATGGTTTTTCTCTCTGCCACGGAGTACCGCCTCTTGTTGCAGTTCGCCCATAATCTGGGGCGCTTGCTGACTTCTGAAGAGTTGTTGACCAACGTGTGGGGAGATGAGTTCAAAGATGACCGGGAGATTTTATGGGTCAGCATTTCTCGTCTGCGCCAAAAACTGGAGAAAGACCCCCGCCGTCCTGTCCACATCGTTACCCGTTCTGGGGAAGGGTACATCATGCCCGCCGTTGTACCTCCTGCTCAATGAGAAACGCTGGGCAGCAAGTTGACAGCAACCTGTAATGCGGCCTTCTGCTGCTTGTGGCATAACGCTTGTGTCCACTCCAGGTTGTTGGCATGCAAGGAATAATCCCATGGCTCAAATCCGTTACGACGAAAAAGGCAAATACTTCACGAATTTTGTGTCAAAAACGGCGGTACAGGCTATCATCCAGACCGCGCATTATCGCATTCGAGGGGAAATTCACGTGCGAAAAGGCGAGCGCGTCAAAGATGAGTTGGACCGCCCCGAACAATTCCTGGCAGTGACCAATGCCGTTGTGTACGATGAAGAAGACAATCTGCTTTTCGAGCGCAAATTCCTGTCGCTCAACCGGGACCACATCGTTTGGGTTATTCCCGAACAAGATGACCGGGACGAGCCTGCGGTACCTGATTCGGGAGGCGCAGAGTGAGCATCCTTTCGAAAACAGCCTCCGGTAGCACATCTTCTCCTCAGGGGAGCAGCACGGAGAAACTTCGTTCCTACCTCACCAATCTCATCTCGCGAGAATTGGCGGCGCACCCCGTTCCCCAGGAGCGGCGTCCCGAGGCAGTACGCAAACTCCTGGAGCAGGCATACGCCCACGCCAAGGTCAACTTGCCCTCCACCCTGAAGGCGCAACTCTTCAAGGATGTGGAAGACGAATTGCTGGGGTATGGCCCCATCCAGCCTTTTTTGGAAGACCCGGATGTTAGCGAAGTGATGGTCAACGGGCCGGAGAACATCTTCATCGAGAAGGACGGGAGATTGGTCAAAACGAACGCCCGCTTTCGGGATGATGCTCATGTCATTCGCATCATTGAGCGCATCGTCCTCCCCCTGGGGCGGCGCGTGGATGCCGACAATCCCATGGTGGACGCCCGCCTCCCGGACGGCTCACGCGTCAACGCCGTCATTCCTCCCATTGCCATTGACGGGCCTTCGATTACCATCCGCAAATTTCGGCGGGATAAACTGAGCGTGGAGCAACTCATCGAATACGGCTCCCTCACCGAGAGCATGGCGGAGTTCTTGCGCGCTTGCGTGGTCTCCCGCCTCAATATCGTTATTTCGGGCGGCACCGGCTCCGGCAAGACCACCCTCCTCAACGTCCTTTCCGGTTTCATCCCCGAGGATGAGCGGATTGTGACTATTGAGGATGCCGCCGAACTGCAATTGCGGCAGGAGCACGTCGTTCGGCTGGAGACGCGTACCCACAGTGCCGACAACAAACGCGCTATCACCGTGCGCGACCTGGTGCGTAACGCCTTGCGGATGCGCCCGGACCGTATCGTGGTGGGTGAGTGCCGCGGCGGGGAAACCCTGGATATGCTCCAGGCCATGAACACCGGCCACGACGGTTCGCTTACCACCCTGCACGCCAACACGCCCCGCGATGCTCTCTCCCGCATGGAAACCATGGCTCTCATGGCCGGCTTGGAAATGCCGCTCAAGGTCATCCGGGAGCAGATTGCCTCCGCGGTGGACCTTATCGTGCAGCAAAGCCGCCTTCGGGATGGTTCCCGTAAAGTGACCTCCATCACGGAAGTGGTCGGTATGGAAGGCGATACCGTCGTGATGACGGAAGTCTTCCGCTTTACGCAAACCGGCATGACCACCGATGGAAAAATCCTCGGAGAGTTGAAGCCCACCGGTATTCGACCTCTCTTCATGCCCCGGCTGGAAGCCGCGGGATTCAAACTCGGCCCTCAGGTGTTCGGCGTCAACGTGGGAGAGATGCTCTCCGACAGGCGCCGCCGACGCCGCTAAATCGGCAAACCGACGTACGAAGCCGCCCTCTGCAAATCCAGCCCTGCACGATTTTGCCGACCTGTGCGTTATGAGGCGGTATCTGGGAAAGGTGTTCTTATGGACCAACAAAAAGCGATTCTCTTGCGAAC
>DRKV01000343.1 GCA_011051635.1 Chloroflexota bacterium
AGGGCATGGACGAGGGCCAGAAACTCGCCGATGTTGTTCGTCCCGCCGGGGAAAGGCCCTTGCCGGAAGACCTGCTCCCCCTCCGGCAGACGCACGCCGCGATACTCCACCGGCCCCGGCACACCGGAGCAGGCCGCATCCACACACAGGGAGGGCGTGACGGGGGGATTGGGGGCGAAAAGCCACTGCTGGGCAGCCGTGTTTTTCCCGCGGTGGGCCGCATACGACTCCTGCCAGGCGGCCTCCGCCATCTCCCGGGTCGGGAAAGCCTTGTACTCCGCGCCGGGATAGCCCTTCACCTGGGCTTCGCACTCCGCCCAGGCGGCGTACACGCCGGGCTGCCGCCCCTTCCACACCACGTAGAACTTGCCCGCCTTGCGCGCCGCCATCTACTTCACCGTCAGCCAGACGGAATCCATCGCCAGGACGGAGCCGTCCCGCATACTGATTTCCAGAATTTGCAGTTGCACATCGGCATAGGGGGATACCGGCGGAGCGGGGAGCGCGGCGGAGAAACTGCCCGCCCCGCCCATCGTATCGGGGTCATCCGGCTGCGCCATGAAACCGCCCTCCTCCAGGACCTTCAACCCGTCCGGGGTGGCATAGCGGTAGGTCAGCGTGTTCTCGAAGGGCATCACCGAAACCCGCCCCGCCACCTGCACCGGAGCAACGACCTCCGCAAAATTGGCCGGCGCGGAAAGCGCGATGCGCCGCTCCGTCCCCTCGGGGGTGAAGGTACTGACCCGCTCCAAAAGCGTCCCCCACTCCGTCGGCAGAAAAGTCAACAGGACGTGCTTCGTGGGGCAGCAAAAAGGCTCGTCCGCCCAATGCACGGTGGCATCCACAAGAATGCGCCCCTCCGCCACCTTCAGGGAGCGGATTTCCGGGCGGTCTTCGAGGAAAACCGCCGCCCCTTGCTGCACGAAGCGCCCCTCCTGCACCGCGAAGGTCAGCAGATACGCGAAATTCCCCGACCCGCCCAGATTGACGTAAACCACCGCAGCCCCCAGGTTCCCCTCCGCGGCAACCTCATCCAGGACGACCCGCGTCTCCCCTGCAATGAAGCGCCCCTCCTGCAGGATGACTGCGCCGGTATCGGGGAGTTCGATGCGGACGTTCTGTAAAGTGGAAAGAGGCGGAGAAGGCTCCGCAGGAACGGCCTGGGTTGGAGCGGCTTCCGTTATGGAAAGCGCTCCGCCCCCCGCGGGCATCTCCGTTAAACGCGGCTCCCCGGAGGGCGCAGCCGTCAAAACGGGCGAAGCCTCCGGGGAGGGGAGGTTGCAAGCAGCCAAAAGGAGCAGAATCCCCAGGGCAGCGAGATTTCGGAATGCGGGGAGCATCAGTCGCCGACCCATTCCACGATGGTGGCTTCGCCCTGCCCGACTCCCACGCACAGGGTCGCCAATCCGTAGTAGGGGCGCTTCTCGTGCGGGGCGCGGCGGCGCATCTCGTGTACCAGCGTCCCCAGAATGCGCGCTCCCGACATCCCCAGGGGGTGGCCGATGGCAACCGCCCCGCCGTTGACGTTGGTAATCTCATGGGGCATCCCCAACTCGCGCATCACGGCCAGGGCTTGCACGGCAAAGGCCTCGTTGAGTTCAATCAGGCCGATGTCTTGCATCGTCAGGCCGGCGCGGGCCAGCGCCTTGCGGGTGGCGGGAATCGGCCCCAGCCCCATGATGCGCGGCTCCACCCCGGCGGCGGCAGTCGCGACGATGCGTACCAGGGGCTTGAAACCCATCTCGCGGGCCTTGTCTTCGCGCATCACCAGCAAGGCCGCGGCCCCGTCGTTCAGGCCGGAGGCGTTTCCGGCGGTGACGGTGCCGTTCTTGCGGAAGGCGGGGCGGAGGCGGGCCAGTTTCTCCATGCTGGTGTTGCGGCGGGGACGCTCGTCGGTATCCACGATGAGGGGGTCGCCCTTGCGCTGCGGGACGGGAACCGGCACGATTTCCTCGGCCATGATGCCGCTGTCGATGGCGGCAATCGCCCGCCGGTGGGAGGCCAGGGCGAAAGCGTCCTGCTCCTCGCGGGTGATGCCGGTCATCTCCTGGATATTCTCGGCGGTCTCGCCCATCGCTTCGGTTCCGTAGAGGGCTTCCATCTTGGGGTGCGGGTAGCGCCAGCCGAAGGCCGTATCCCACATGGTGACGTTGCCGTAGGGGTAGGCCATTTCCGGCTTGGGGACGGAGAACGGGCCACGGGACATGCTCTCCACGCCGCCGGCGATGAAGATATCGCCTTCGCCGACTTTGATGGCGCGGTAGGCCATGTTGACGGCGTGCAGGCCGGAGGCGCACAGCCGGTTGACGGTCACGGCGGCCACTTCTACGGGGAAATCGGCCAGGAGGGTCGCCATGCGGGCCACGTTGCGGTTATCTTCGCCGGCCTGGTTGGCGCAGCCCATGTAGACTTCTTCCACACCGGCGGGGTCGAGGCCGGTGCGCTCCACAATGGCTTTCAACACGATAGCGGCCAGGTCGTCCGGGCGGACAGGGGCCAGCGCGCCGCGGAAGTTCCCGACCGGCGTACGGATGGCATCGATGATTACGGCTCCGGGCATGGGAGGCTCCTGAGGGGGTTAGGGGTTAGGGGTTAGGAGGTTAGGGGTTGGGAGGTCGGGGATTGGGGATTAGGGAGCAGGGATTGGGGAGCGGGCGGGAATCCGTGGTCTGTGGTCTGTCGTCCACCGTCTACCGTCTACGGTCTATCGTCCGTCGTCCACCGTCTACGGTCTGTCGTCCGTCGTCCACCGTCTACGGTCTGCTCTCCACCCGCGATTGTACCACTGTGACGCCCTCCAGGCGGAGGAGCCAGGCTTTGGTCTCCAGGCCGCGGGCGCCGCCGTAACCGTGCAATCCGCCGTCGGCGCCGATGACGCGGTGACAGGGTATCACCAGCGGGATGGGATTGGTGGCCTCAGCCCGTCCCACGGCGCGGGCGGCGCGGGGATTGCCCACCTGGGCGGCAATCTCGCCGTAGGAGCGCGTTTCGCCGTAGGGAATGGCCGCGGTGGCCTGCAAGGCCCGGCGCTGGAAATCGCCCATCCCGCGCCAGTCAATCGGGAGGGTGAAGGTGCGGCGCTCTCCGTCCAGGTAGGCTTCGATTTGACAGTAGACCTCGGCGGTGCGGAGAGGGTCTTCCTCCAGGCGGGCCTGCGGGAAGCGGCGGCGGATTTTGGCCTCCAGGTCGGCACGCGTCCCGTCCAGGTAGATGGCCGCCAGGCCTTCCTCCGAGACCCCCAGCCAAACGGGCCCAATGGGGGTGACGGGCAGGTGGTCAATCCAGATTGTGGTCATGGCGTATTTCCGTTCACAGGGGGAGAAAGAGAGACGATTTTCTCAAAAGATTTTGTTCCTTGCGGAAACTTGCAAAATTGTAGGGCGAGCGTAGGGTAAGCGTCAGACAAGCGTCAAGCAGAGAGGAGGAGGGTGTAGTAAGATTGTACTCGAAGGGCGATTTCTCTTCTTCTCCTCCTTAGAGAGCGCCGGGAGTGGCGACCCGGCGCTCGGCGATTTTAAGAGGGGGATTAGGGAGTAGGGAGCGGGGATTAGGGACAATCCGTGAAGGTGGATTTTGCTTTGGAGTGCGGCATCTCGATGCCGCTTTTTTCGTCTCGGGATGCATCGCGTTGACGCGATTTTAGCGCAAACTTAGCCGTCAGGGCAGGTCGTCCGGGTAGCGGGCG
>DRKV01000344.1 GCA_011051635.1 Chloroflexota bacterium
AAGTGCGACGTGCGACGTGCGAGGTGCGGAGTGCGCTCCCCATTACCTCATCATCTCATCACCCTATCACTTCCCCATCTCATCATCCCATCATCTCCCCATCTCATCATCCCCTAACTCCGCAACCCCAACTCCGCAACCTCCTAACCCGCAACCCCCTGACCCGCCCCATGCGCCTCAAACTCACTCTCTCCTTCCTTCTCATCGCCCTGGTCGCCATCGGCAGCGTGGTCGCTCTGGCGCACCAGCGTACCGCCGATGAAGTGCGCGCCTACATGTTCCGCGGCGGAGCGCTGGGGCTGGAGCCCCTGGTGGACGACCTGGAAGCCTACTACGCCCGCAATCACACCTGGAAGGGCGCGGAGACGCTCCTTCAGCAGTTCCCCGCGCCGGGCGGGCAGCACCACGGGCAAGGAAACATGGGCCCGGGCAAAGGGAAACTGCGCCTGAGCGACGCCCAGGGGAACCTCATCGCCGACGAGAGCGGCCCCCTCAGCACAGGCCGTCTCACATCGGGGGAACTGGAGGCCGCCATTCCGCTGAAGACGGGCAAAGAGACGGTCGGCTACCTGCTGCCTCCTCTGCCGATGCGCTTTACCCTCGGCGACGAGAACCTGCTTCTCCAGCGTCTCGACAACGCCGCCCGCACCGCGGCCCTCATCGCCACCCTCCTGGCCTTCCTGCTGGCCTTCCTGCTCTCCAGCCGCCTGCTGCGCCCCGTCCAGGCCCTCACGCAGGCCGCCCGCCGCATGGCCGAAGGCGACCTCGGTCAACGCGTCCCCGTGCGGGGCAACGACGAACTGGCCCTCCTGGGCCGCACCTTCAATCACATGGCCGCTTCCCTGCAGGAGGCCGAGGAGCGCCGCAAGGCCCTCACCGCCGACATCGCCCACGAACTGCGTACCCCCCTGTCCGTGCAGCGCGCCCATCTCGAAGCCCTCCAGGACGGCATCTATCCCCTCACCCCCGAAAACCTGCGTCCCCTGGCGGAGAGCAACGCCCTCCTGACCCGCCTGGTGGAAGATTTACGCACCCTGGCTCTGACGGATTCCGGCCAATTGAAACTGGAACGCACCCCCGTGGATTTGCGCGCCCTTTTGGAGCGGGTGGTGGAACGTTTCACCCCCGCGGCGGGGGCGCGGTCCATTGAAATTTCCCTCACCCCGCAGGGAGCCTGCCCCCCCGTCCCCGCCGACCCCGGACGCGTTGAGCAAATCGTCGGCAATCTGCTCTCCAACGCCTTGCGCCACACCCCGGAAGGCGGGAACATCGCCATCACCCTGACCTGCACGCCCGAAGAGGCCCGCATCCGGGTACACGACAGCGGCCCCGGCATCCCGCCCGAAGACCTGGAACACATCTTCGAGCGCTTCTACCGCGCCGACAAATCCCGCAGCCGGGCGGAGGGCGGCAGCGGCCTGGGCTTGACGATAGCCCGCCAACTGGCCCGCGCCCACGGCGGCGACCTGCGCGCCGAAAATGCTCCCCAGGGCGGCGCGGTCTTTACCCTCACTCTGCCGGGGAGAGGACGGGAGACGACGGACGACGGACGACGGACGACAGACCGCAGACCGTAGACCGTAGACCGTAGACTATGGACCGCAGACCACAGACCGCAGACCACAGACCGCAGACCAACCGACTAACCGACCAAC
Organism: Chloroflexota bacterium; assembly: GCA_011051635.1. GTDB lineage: Bacteria > Chloroflexota > Anaerolineae > Anaerolineales > DRKV01 > DRKV01. The sequence goes on from DRKV01000344.1 coordinate 1,656, forward strand.
CGACCAACAGACTAACAGACTAACCGACCAACCGACCAACAGACTAACCGACCCCCATGAAAAACAACGTCACCCGCCTGCTCGACAAACGCAAAATCCCCTACACGGCTTTTGAACTGCCCGCCGAGAAACTGGGCGCGCAAGAGACCGCCCGCTTGCTGGGTGTGCCCGCCGAAATCGTGTTCAAGACCATCGTGGTCACGCGGCAGGGACGCGGCAAGCCCATCCTGGCCGTCGTCCCCGGCAATCGGGAAGTGAATCTCAAGGCGGTCGCCAAAGCCGTCGGGGAGAAGAAAGTCCACCTGCCGACGCAGAAGGAGGCCGAAGAACTGACCGGCCTGCTGGCGGGGGGTATCTCGCCGCTGGCGCTGCTCCACCGCGGCTTCCAGGTGCTGGTGGACGAGAGCGCCGCCCAACACGCCGAAATCCACATCTCCGGGGGGCAGCGCGGCCTCAACATCCGGCTGCCCGTGACGGCCCTGCTGGAACTGACGGGGGCGCGCTTGGCGGCAATCTCCCGGTGAGGGGAAACCTCAGGGGAGGGCAAGCAGCCATAAAGGAGTCCATCCCCGCAGAGCGGGGATAGCGCGTCGCGTCACGGCCTTGCAAAATCCGGGGAAAAAGGCTATCATCTAGGCAGGGCCAGCCGATTTTCGTACTGAGCCATCCGATTTTTTGAGGAGATAATGCCATGCAAAGCAAGAAACTGTTTACCCTGCTCCTGGCCGTTCTGGTGCTCGGCGGGATGTTGTTGACCGCCTGCCAGCCGAAAACGCCGGAACTGGGCACCGAAGAGAACCCCATCATCTGGGCAGTCGTCCCCTCCGGCGAGACCGACCGGGTCGTTTCCGGTTTCGAGGACATTGCCCGCCTGGTACACGATGAGACCGGGCTGGTCATCAAGCCGATGGTCGCCACCGAGTACGCCGGCGTCATCGAGGCCATGTGCAGCGACCCGCCCAAAGCCCACATGGCGTCGCTGGCTACTTTTGCCTACATCCTGGCGAGCGAGAAGGGTTGCGCCGAGGCCGAACTGGTATCGGTGCGCTTCGGCAGCGCATCTTACAACGGACAAATCATCGTGCGCGCCGACAGCGGCATCGAATCGCTGGAAGACCTGAAGGGCAAGACCTTCTGCCGCCCCGACCCGCTCAGCACCTCCGGCTGGATTATCCCCAGTTTGACCCTCAAGGCCGCCGGGATTGACCCCGACACCGACCTGGCGCAGATTGTGGACGCCGGTTCTCACGACGCGGTAGTGGCCGGCGTGTACAACGGCGACTGCGACGCCGGGGCCACCTACGTGGACGCCCGCAGCCGCATCGAGGACGACCATCCCGACGTGATGGATGTCATCAAGGTCATCTCGGTCTCCGCCGATATTCCCAACGACGGCGTGCAATACGTGCCGTCCTTCCCGCGGGAACTGCGCGACAAAATCAACGCCGCGCTGCTGAATCTGCAAAACACCGAAGAGGGCAAGGCCGCCCTGGATACCGCCTACCAATGGCAAGGGCTGGAGGCGCACGACGACTCCTTCTACGATGCTTTCCGCCAGGTACTGGATGCCGCCGGGGTTTCCCCGGAGGATTTGCAGTAACGTCGCACCCTGCCATCGGCTGCCCTATGCTCACGAGAGGAGCCGCCGTGCGGCGGCTCCTCTGCATTGTATCCCCCCGGGAGAACGCGTCCATGCTTGAAATCCGCAACCTTACCAAAATCTACGATGACGGAACCGTAGCCCTCAAAAACGTCAGTTTCACCGTCCCCGACGGCGAATTCCTGGTCATCATCGGCCTGAGCGGCTCCGGAAAATCCACCCTGCTGCGCTGCATCAACCGCCTGATAGACCCCACCGAAGGTCAGATTTTGTGGAACGGGGTTGACCTGGCCCAACTGGAAGGCGAGGAGTTGCGTAAAGTGCGGCGTCAGATAGGCATGATTTTCCAGCACTTCAACCTGGTGAAGCGCTCCTCCGTGCTGACCAACGTCCTCACTGGCCGCCTGGGCTACCTGCCCACCTGGCGCAGTCTGACGGGGCGCTTCCCGCCGGAGGACATCCAGCGCGCCTGGCAGGCGCTGGAGCGCCTGGGGATTGCCGACCAGGCCCACAAACGCGCCGACGAACTCAGCGGCGGCCAGCAGCAACGCGTCGGCATCGCCCGCGCCCTGATGCAAGACCCCAAGATGATTTTGGCCGACGAACCCGTCGCCAGCCTGGACCCCGTTCTGGCGCATTCCATTTTGCAGCGCCTGGAAAGCCTCAACCGCGAGGACGGGATTACCGTCCTGTGCAGTCTGCACTACCTGGACCTGGTGCAGCGCTACGCCACCCGCGTCATCGGCCTGCGGCAAGGGGAACTGGTGTACGAAGGCAGCCGCGAGGACATCCGCCAGATGACCGACGCCCAGTTCAAGGAAATCTACGGCGAAGAAGCGGAGCGCATCGGCGCCGGAGGGGGCATTACCGGAAGCATCGAAGAACATTCCGCCCGCGGAGGTGCTGCATGAGCCTCAAACATACCGTCCCGGAAGAACCCCGCGCCCCCAGTCTGGTTCCGCCCGCCGTAGCAGCCCTGCTCTCCCTGTTGCTGCCCGGCCTGGGACAGGCGCTTGCCCGCTCCCTGCGCCGCGGGTTACTGCTCTTGTTCAGTTTCGCCACCCTGGGGGGATTGCTGGCCTGGCGCATCCGTCTGGCCGCCCCGCGTGACGAAGGCGCGGTCGCCATTGCGCGCAAAGCCTTCCATTTGCAGCCCTTTTTGCTCTTCAACGCCCTGCTGCTCTTGCTCCTCTACCTGTGGATAGCGTGGGACGCATGGCAAACCGCCCGCCGCACGGAAGGCGCTCCGGTGGGCATCTTCGCCCTGGTGCTGGTGGCTTTCTTTGCCGTCGGCTGGCAGGTGGGAGGCATCGACCCGGTGCGCTTCGTCACCCAACTGGACGAGGCCGGGCCTCCCTTGATGCGCGTCCTGTGGCCCTGGGAGCGCGCCATCGAATATCCGCAGGAGGTGCAAATCGTCAAAGCCCCCATCCTTTCGCCCTGCACCGGTGAACCCTTCGCGGGGGGGCAGCCCAAGGAGGGCGAACCCTATCTGCTCACCGACCCGACCTGCGGCAATCCCAGCGAGCAGGATGGCACGCCCGGCACCACCTTCACCCTGCGCGGCTTCGGCCTGGAACCCAACAGCGAGGCCGAAATCTGGTGGGAAGACCCCATCGGCAACGAGTTCCGTCAGCGGCAGGAAGGAGAGTACGTCACCGTCCAGACCGATGCCCAGGGCAATTTTGAGGTGCAAATCGTGATGCCCTACCGTTTGCTGCCCCCTTCAGCCGGGGAGGGGCCGAAAATCTGGACGGTGGAAGCGCGGCAGGTGGTCAGCGTGGGCAAGCCGCAGGCCAGCAAGGAACTCAAACTGGCTATCGAGAAAATCATCGAGACGATTTTCATCGGCATGATGGCGACTTTCTTCGGCATCCTGCTGGCGCTGCCGGTCAGTTTCTTCGCCGCCCGCAACCTGATGAGCGCTTCGCCCTTCACGCTGGTGATTTACTACCTGACCCGCGCCGTCCTGAACGTCATCCGCTCTATCGAGCCTCTCATCTGGGCAATCATCTTCGTCATTGTGGTCGGGCTGGGACCCTTTGCGGGTATCCTGGCCCTGACGGTACACTCCATCGCTGCGTTGGGCAAACTGTACTCCGAATCCATCGAATCGATTGACCCCGGCCCCATCGAGGCCATCCAGGCCACCGGCGCCAACTGGATACAGACGGTGCGCTACGCCGTGGTGCCGCAAATCATCCCGCCTTTCGTATCTTTCACCATTTACCGCTGGGATATCAACATCCGCATGTCTACGATTATCGGCTTCGTGGGCGGGGGCGGTATCGGCTTCCTGCTGGCGCAATGGATTCGCCTGCTGGATTACCGCGCCGCGGGCATCGCGGTGTGGTTCATCGCCATCACGGTCGCCATTCTGGACTACGTGAGCGCCGAAATCCGCGCCCGCTTTGTGTAATGGTGAATCCGCCGCTTCTGCGGCGTCAATCAGCGGGCATCTGCGTTCAGCACGAAAGCGGGGGGTATGACGAGTGTACGGATTTCGGATGACAAGCCGCACTTGTGCGGGTTGGTTTCCGGTAGTAAACTTATGCCGCACCGTAAGAAGTGCGGCATTTTGTTATGGAAAAACAGAACTTAAGCGAAAGCGAACAAATGTACCTGGTGGCCCTGGCGCAATTGCTGGAGAGCGGCCATCAAGAGCCGGTCCCGCTGACGACGCTGGCGGAGGCGCTGGGCGTACAGCCCGTCTCGGTCAATCAGATGGTACGTCGCCTGACGCAACAGGGCTATTTGGAGTACACCCCTTACAAAGGGGCGCGCTTCGCGCCCGCCGGGCAGACCCTGGCGCGGCAGATTTTGCGCTTCCGCAGGCTGTGGGCAGTTTTCCTGACCGAGAAGTTGGGCTACGCCCCCCAGCGCGCCGATGAACTGGCTTGCTCGCTGGAACACATCACCACCCCGGCGCTCAGCGACCGTCTGGCCGCCTTTCTGGGGCATCCCCACACCGACCCCCAGGGGAAGGCGATTCCATCCACAGAGAGCCTCTCATCCCCGCTGAACGCCGTCCCGTTGAGTACCCTGAAGCCCGGCGCACACGCGCAGGTGGCAGCAATCCCCTCGGAGCGGGGGGTGCGCGCTTTCCTTCAGGGGGAGGGACTGACTCCGGGGGAACGCGTGCATCTGCAAGGGGAGGGAGAAACCTCCCTCTTGGTGCGCTCCTCCCAAAAATCCGTGTTCATCAGCCAAGAACTGGCATCCCAAATTTTCGTCATCCCCACCCAGGAGTAAACACCTATGCCGAAACGCTACCCGTGGCACAGAATCCACGCTATCGCTCCTCGCAGCCATAAACAGCACCATCACCACCCGCTGACAGAGGAGGGCGCTACGGCCCTGTGCCAACTCTCCGCCGGAGAACTCGGCCACATCCGCCGCATCAGAGGGGGACACACCTTCACGACCCGCATGGCAACCTTCGGCTTCACGCCGGGGGTGGAGGTGGAGATGCTCCAGAATTACGGGCAGGGTCCGGTCATCGTCAAGGTGCGCGGGGCGCGGGTGGCATTGGGGCGGCAGGAGGCGCGCCGCATCCTGGTGGAGCGCAACGGAGAGATGCCCGTATGACCTCCCAGGCTCCTGCCCAGGCCCGCACGCTGACCATAGCCCTGGCCGGGCAGCCCAACGTGGGCAAGACGACCGTCTTCAATATGCTCACCGGTTTGAACCAGCACGTGGGCAACTGGCCGGGCAAGACGGTAGAACAAAAGACGGGGGTTTTCGAATACAAGGGTTACACCATCCATCTGGTGGACCTGCCCGGAACGTACTCGCTGACGGCAAATTCCGAAGAAGAACGCATCGCGCGGGATTACATCCTCCGCGAGCAGCCCGACGCGGTGATTGTGATGCTGAACGCCGCTTCGCTGGAGCGCACCCTTTACCTGCTGGCGGAACTGGTGATGCTGCCCTCCCCCCTGGTGGTGGGGCTGAACATGGTGGACGTGGCGCGGCAAAACGACATGGTGGTGGAGGAGCACGTCCTGGCCGCCGCCCTGGGGCTGCCCGTCATCCCGGTGGTGGCTTCGCACAATCAGGGGCTGGAGGCCCTCCTGGATGCCGCCATCGAGACCGCCCTGCACCCCGAAGGGGGGCAATCCATCTCCCGTCCGCAGTTGAAGCCGGAGCACCAGGCCATTTTGGAGCGCGCCGCGGCCTTGCTGCGCGGGCGGCTGCCGGAGCATTACCCCCCGGAGTGGGCGGCCCTCAAGGTGCTGGAAGGCGACTCCGAAATCACCGCCCTGGTGCAGCGGGAAGCCCCCGACGCCTGGGAAACGATTGAAGCCTGGCTGATGGAGCACGAGGACACCTATCTGGACATCGCCGGGGGGCGCTACGCCTGGATTGAACGGCTGGTACGCGCCGCCATGCGCCAGCCGCGGGCCGGCAGTATCACCCTCACCGACCGGGTGGACCGCATCGCCACGCATCCCTTCTGGGGGCTGGTGGTGCTGCTGGGGGTTTTCGGGGCTATCTTCTGGGTGACGTACACGCTGGCGCTGCCGGTGGTCAACTGGCTGGCGGATGGAGTGATTACCCCCCTGGCCTCCTGGAGCAGCCGCTCTCTTTCTTTCGCCCCCCCGTGGGTGGGCGGACTGGTCAGCGACGGTCTCATCGGCGGGGTGGGGATGGTGCTCTCTTTCATCCCCATCCTGGTGACTTTCTTCGCCGTGCTCGGTTTTCTGGAAGACGTGGGCTATCTGGCGCGGGCGGCTTATGTGATGGACCGCTTCATGCACTGGATGGGATTGCACGGACGCTCGTTTTTGCCCCTCTTTTTGGGTTTCGGCTGTAACGTCCCCGGCGTGATGGGGACGCGCATCATCGAAGACCGCCGCGCCCGCTTGCTGACCATCCTGCTGATTCCGCTGGTTCCCTGCACGGCGCGCATGTCGGTCATCACCTTCCTGGCTCCGGCGTTTTTCGGAGGCAGCGCGCCCCTCGTCGTATGGGGGTTGGTCGCAATCAATCTGTTGATTCTCGCCGTCCTGGGGGTAGTGGTCAACAAAATCGCCTTTCAGGGGACGCGCACGGCCTTCATCATGGAAATCCCCATCTACCACATGCCCAACCCGCGCACGATTGCCCTCTTCGTATGGAACAAGACCAAGGCTTTCGTGGAGGGGGCCGGGGAGGTCATCCTGATAACCGCGGTGGTCGTCTGGTGGCTGAGTTACTGGCCGGACGGGAACATCGCCCACAGTCTGCTGGCCCGCATCGGAACGTGGGTCGCCCCGGTCGGGCATCTCCTGGGCTGGGGGGACTGGCGGATGACGGTCGCTTTGCTGAGCAGTTTCCTGGCGAAGGAGAACACCATCGCCACCCTGGGCGTGCTCTACGGCATCGAGGCCGGGCACAGCCTGAGCGCCACAATTGCCGCCACTCTCAGCCGCCCCGGAGCGCTGGCCTTCCTGACGGTACAGATGCTCTTCATCCCTTGTGCGGCGACTATCGCGGCCATCAAGCAGGAGGCGGGCGGCAAATGGGCCGCGGCCAGCGTCGGGCTGCTCCTGGCAATCTCCCTCCTGGCGGGGGCTGCCGTCTTCTGGATTTTCACCTGGATAGGGTGGTGAGGCGATGCTGCGCCGATTGCTACACCTGCTGGAAGAAGGAGAGACCCGCCGCGTGGATGATTTGGCCCGCGCCCTGGATACATCCCCCGCTTTGGTGGAGGCCATGCTGGAAACCCTCTCCCGACAGGGATACCTCGCCCCCGTAGGGCAGACCTGCTCCACCGCCTGCGAGAAGTGTCCCCTGGCAGGGAAGTGTGCCGCCGGGATGGGGGGGAGTACCCAGGTATGGGTGTGGAAAGAGGGTGGGTAGTTGGGTTATTGGGGCGCAGACCTGACGGGTTTGGGAAACCCGTCAGGTCTTCTTTCCTGCTCTACTGCCCCAGGGCTTCCTGGATGGCCTGGCGGATGACGGATTCATCCGTTTTGCCCACCCACTGCTGGAGGACGTTCCCCTCGGCATCCAGCAGGAAGATGTGGGGCTGCACCCGGTATCCCAACACCTTTTTGAGGCGCTCGGTAGCGGGGTCGTCGATGTCCAGGTACGAAAATTTCACCTGACCGGAAAAATCGGATTCAAGCCTGTGCACGACAGGCGCCATTGCACGGCACGTCGGTCACCAGAAGGCGAAGAATTCCACAACCTGCACGCCGCCGGAGGCCAGTTGCACGGAGGCGGGGTCTGTCGCCGTCAACTCCTGACGGGGCGTGGGCTTGACGGGCGGGGGAGCGACCGCGCCGGCTTCCGTCGGCTGGGGGTAGGATTCCGGCGGGGAGGTAGGGGCCACCGTCGGCGGGGCCGGATACGGCTCCGCAGGCCCGGCGGCGGGCGTCGAAGGCGGGGGCGGGGTGGAGGTAGGGTCATCCCCGCCGCCTGTGGTACAGGCCGCCAGAGCCAGCGTCAGCAGTAAGGTCAACAAGAGAGGAATGAAAAGGGTTCGTCGGGTCATACGGTCTCCTTTGGGGGAATTGGAGATTTGGGAGTGGGGATTGGGGATTAGGGAGGCGGGGCAAGGGCAGCCAAGAAAGTAGAGTTCGGTAATACTCTGGACAGCCGCGGCGTCTTTCAAGTAGAATGGACGCTATGAAATCCCTTAATCTTGCCAACCGGGGCCGATGGATGGTGATGACGGGCATCATCCTGCTGGCCGGGGCGCTGTGGATTGCTTTCAGCGCCGCCCCAGACCAGGGAGGAAGCGCCCAGGGGCTGCAAACCGCACCTCAGGAGGGCTTCCTGGCCCCCGATTTTACCCTACAAGACCTGAACGGGCAAACCTACACCCTCTCGGATTTGCGCGGACAGGCCGTCCTGCTCAATTTCTGGGCTACCTGGTGCCCGCCCTGCCGGGCCGAGATGCCCGCCATCGCCCAGGTGTACGAGGATTATCGCGAGCAGGGTTTCCTCGTTCTGGCCGTCACCGCCGACGATACCCGCGCCGATGCTGCCGCTTTTGCCGCCGAGTACGACCTGCCCTTCCCCATCTTGACGGATAGCAGCGCCACAGCGGCCCGCGCCTACCGCATCACCTCCCTGCCGACCTCCTTTTTCATCACCCCGCAGGGCATCATTCAGAAAGTCGTCATTGGCGGTCCGATGTCCGAGGCGGGTATCCGCGCCAACGTGGAAGGATTGCTGAAATAAAATGTTCCCCATCCTGCACCTCGGCCCGCTCGCCATCCAGGCCCCCGGCTTCATCCTGCTGGTCGGTCTGTGGCTGGGGATGAGCCTGGCCGAAAAACACAGTCTGCAATTCGGCGTCAAGAAAGAGCACATCAGCAGCATCGTGCTGGCTGCCGCCTTCGGAGGGCTGCTGGGGGCGCGGCTGGTCTACGCCGCCGAACACCCCGACCTTTACCTGACCCACCCCCTGAGTTTGCTGTCCCTCGACAACGCCACGCTCTCCGTCTGGGGCGGGGCAGGCGGCGCGCTGCTGGGGGCGCTCATCTACGGACAGCGCAAGTCCCTCCCCTGGGCGGCTATGCTGGACGCCCTCTCTCCCCTGCTGGCGGTGATGGGCGTCGCTCTCCCGCTGGCGAACCTGGCTTCGGGCAACGGCTACGGCGCGCCGACCAATCTCCCGTGGGGCATCGAACTGTGGGGAGCAACGCGGCACCCCTCGCAGGTGTACGAAATCATCGCCGCGGCCTTCATCCTGATGGATACCTGGCCCTCCTACGGAATCGAACCGCCCCGTCCGGCGGGACGCACCTTTTGGCGTTTCCTGGCCTGGACGGCGGGAGCGCGCCTGTTTTTGGAGGGCTTCCGCGGCGACAGCACCCTCTGGCCCGGAGGCATCCGCGCCGAGCAGGTACTCGCCTGGGGGGTGTTGGCGCTGAGCCTGTGGGTGCTGGGAAAACTCCGGGAAACGGAAGCAGCCAAAAGGGAATCCGCTCCCATCGCGTCCAGAGAGAGGCAAACATGAAAACCGAACACTCCTTGCAAGGCAAGACCTTTCTCGTCACCGGCGGGGCGCGCCGTGTCGGGAAGGCGCTCGCTCTGGGCATCGCCCAGGCCGGCGGGGACGTGGTCATCCACTACGGACGTTCGCAGGCGCAGGCGCAGGCCACAGCGGGTGAAATCGAGGCCGCCGGAAGCCGGGCATGGCTGCTGCAAGCCGACCTGAACGACCCCGCCCAGGTGCAAACGCTGGTGGAACGCGCCTGGGAACGCACTCCGCTCGCCGGGGTGGTGAACAGCGCGGCCATCTTCGCCCCCGTGGGCTGGGACGATACCACGCTGGGGGCCTGGGAACAGCACCTCCGCATCAACCTGACGGCACCTTTCCTGCTCAGCCAGACATTCGCCTTGCGTCTTCCGCCGGAGCGGGAAGGCGTCATTCTCAACATCGTGGATTGGCGCGCCCTGCGTCCCGGGGCCGACCACCTGCCCTACACCGTGAGCAAAGCGGGGTTGACCGCCCTGACGCAGGCGCTGGCCGTCGCTCTGGGGCCGCGCATCACGGTCAACGCCCTGGCGCTGGGGGCGATTCTGCCCCCCTCGGACGGGGGCGATACAGCCCCGGTCGTGCGCGGTCTGCCCGTGGAGCGCTGGGCAGAACTCGAGGAAGTGCAGGCCGCGACGGTCTTCCTGCTTGGCGGGCCGCGCTACATCACGGGAGAAATCATCCACCTGGACGGGGGCAGGCATCTCATCTGAGGCACAGCATGGATACCGTCATCATCAAAAATCTGGTCGCCCGCGGCATCATCGGCATCAACGACTGGGAACGGGAGAAGGAGCAGGAGATTCGCATCAACATCACCCTGTACGCCGATTTGCGGCAGGCAGGCATCAGCGACGACCTGAGCCACAGCGTCAATTACCGCACGGTTGCCAAAAAAGTCCTGGCGCACGCCGAGAGCGCCGGACGCTTCACCGTGGAGGCCCTGGCCGCCGACATCGCCCGTCTGTGTCTGGAGGAAGCGGGCGTCCGGCGGGTGCGCGTGCGGGTCGAGAAGCCCGGAGCGGTGCGCTTTGCCGAATCGGTGGGGGTGGAAATCGAGCGCAGCCCCGAAGATTTTGCCTGAGATGCCCCGCGTTTATCTGAGTGTGGGGAGCAACATCGCCCCCGAGGAGAACCTGCCCCGCGCCCTCCGCCTGCTGGCAGAGCGGGTGAGGGTGCTGGGCGTTTCGCAGGTGTGGCAGACTCCGCCCTACGGGACGCAGGGCGCGCCTTTTTTGAATGCCGCCATACTCATCGAGACTCCTCTGTCCGCAGAGATGCTGAAAAGGGAGGTGCTGCGCCCGATTGAAACCGCTTTAGGGAGGGTGCGAAGCCCCGACAAATTCGCCCCCCGCCCTATTGACCTGGACATCATCCTGTATTCGGGGCGTTTGCTGGACCCCGAGGTGTGGCAGCGCCCCCATTTGGCAATCCCGCTGGCAGAACTCCTGCCCGATTACGAGAATCCCCGCACCGGAGAGCGGCTGGCCGAGGCGGCCCGCAGGCTGCTCCCGCCGACCGGATTTTTCCCCCGCTCCGATGTGGTTCTGTGGGACGCTGCCGCCTGAGAGAGGGCGACTCTTCCCCCCTGCGGCCCAAGACCTGAAGGGGCTGCGAGACCCGTCAGGTCTGTAGGGTATCCGATGCAGCCTGCTCGGGGAAAAATATGTTATAAAGGAGATGTCCACCCGGTTTGGTAACCCATTTCTCTCAACGCAATGCACCCGAGAAGACGAGCAAAGGAGCAATGCCGATGGATGTAAAACGCATACTCCGCAATTCCGAGTTATTTGCCGGTCTCGCAGAAGATGATTTGGACAAAGTTGCGGCCATTTGTCAGAGGAAAACATACGCCGCGGGCGACGTCATCACCCGCAAAGGGGAGGCGGGAGATGCACTCTACATCGTAGTGGAGGGCTTTGTAGAAATCAGTTTGCCCACGCCCGGCGATGCGGCAGACCACGTCCTTGTCCAGTTGGGAAAGGGACAGGTCATCGGTGAAATGGCGTTGATAGACGGCGGCCCGCGTTCGGCCACCGTGCGGGCTTCGACTACACCAACCGTCATCGAAGTCATCCGGCGGGATGCGTTTGAAACGCTGTGCGAAGAGAACTCCCGCATCGGGTACCTGGTGATGCGCAATCTGGCGGCAGATTTGTCTTTCAAACTCCGCCACCAAAACCTGGAAGCCGGAGAGGGGGGATAACATGGCTATCTATAAAATCAGTTACGTCGTTACCGGCAAACCTCACCCAGGAGCAATTATGAACACCGAGACCAAACCCAAGGTCGGCGACCGCGTCACGCTGGGAAACGAAACCTTCGAAATTGTGGAGGTGGTGGATTTGATGCCTGCGCGTGGCAATTTCCACTTCCTGCACGTAACCTGCAAACCCATCGAGGAGTAGTCACCGCGCGACGTGAAAACGCATTCCGGGCCAGAGAACAGAAAGCGGGAGCCGTAACGGCTCCCGCTTTTCAATGTCAAGAGAGAGGATGAGACGTTATCCGATTTCCGGTTCAATCAAACCATAGGCTCCGTCCCGCCGACGGTAGAGCACATTGATGGCGTTGGTATTGGCATTGTAGAAGATGAAGAAGTTGTCGTGTCCGAGGAGTTTCATCTGCTCGATGGCCTCCTGCTCATCCATAGGGATGAGCGTGAAACGCTTGCGGCGCACGATGAGCGTTTCCTCGTCCTCCTCGGCAGGCGGCAGTTCGGCAAAGGCTTCTTCTTCCATGCGAGGTTCTCCCCGCCCCTGATAGCGTTTGCCTTTGTAACGGCGAATGCGGCGCTGCATTTTGTCCAGCGCCTTGTCGATAGCAGTGAAAATGGTATCGGCGCTCTCCTCAGCCCGCAAAATGAAACCGCGTCCGCGCACAGTAATCTGCGCCACATAGCGGTCATTTGCACTGCGAGCAGATTTGCTGTGAGCCAAGTCCACCCGCGCTTCGTCAATACTGCTCAGATAGCGGTCCAGTTTGCCGACTTTCTTGGTGACGTATTCTTCGATGCGTTCAGACAGGTTGAGGTTTCGGGTGTAGATATCCACTTCAAGCGTCATGATACAAACCTCCTGAGAAAAGTAGCCGGTGGAACGACTGTTGGCTCAAAAAACCGCTGCGTTCTTACGGCGCTGCCGACCGCAAAGGCGTTCTGGCAACCGAAAAAGCATAGACTGTCCGCGCCCCTGCGGAGCGTAGCGCCGATGCACAGGCATTCAGTGTTGCGCCTGTGGTAATCACGTCATCAACCAATAAAATGGTCTTTCCGGAAACATCATCAGGAGCGGCAATAAATGCCCCGGCAACATTCTCCTGACGTTGCTCCCAAGAGAGGTCCACCTGGGAACGGGTATGGCGTACCCGTCGAAGCGCTGCCGGGCGGTAGGATGTCCCCAATGCCAAAGCCAATGGTAAAGCAAACAAGGCAGCCTGATTGTAACCGCGCTCCTGTAAACGTTGCCTGCTCAAAGGAACAGGAAGAACGGCATCCACCTGCCAGGCCAAATGGGCACGGTACGTTTTCAACATTTGGAGCGTCAGGGCATCGGCCAGGGCTATATCCCGGCGGTATTTGATGCGGTGAAGCGCGTTACGCACAGGACCATCGAAGAACGCCCAAGAGCGGAAGGCCTGCAAAGCGGGCGGGTGTTCACGGCAACGGCTGCATATTTCACCACCGGGGGAGGGCATTCCGCAAGATGGACACCACGGAGGGGCAAGTCGTTTCGCTTTCGCGTCGCAACGGGCACACCAGCGCGCCCCCGGCTGACCGCATCCCCCGCACGCCGGCGGAAAGAGCAAGTCCAAGCCCCGCCAGAAAAAGTGGTAAGCACGGTAGGTCGCTCCATTCACGCCCCGGAGTCCCCTAGAAGAACATCTCGCCCAACGCCGATTGCATCAAGATGAGAGCCGCCGGCCCCAAAAGGACAATCATGATGGAGGGGAAAATCAGCAAGGCCATAGGGAAAAGCATTTTGATAGGCGCTTTGTGGGCCTCCTCTTCGGCGGCTTGCCGCCGTTTAATGCGCATCTGCTCCGATTGGATGCGAAGCACCTTCGCCATGCTGACGCCCAATTGCTCACTTTGAATGACCGCGGCCACAAAACTGGTCATTTCCGGTACACCAAGTCGGTCTGCCATGTCACGCATGGCCTCGCGGCGCAGTTTGCCCAACTGTATTTCCCGGATGACCCGGCCAAAGGCCAAAGCCAACTCATTGTCCCATTTCTCGTTCACCTTGGCCATAGCAGCATCAAAGCCCAGGCCGGCTTCCACGCAGATGGTCAACAAATCCAATGCGTCCGGCATGGCTTTACGGATGGCATTCTGGCGGCGGGTAATCTGGCTGGAGAGCCACATCTCCGGCAGGAAGAAGCCCAAAAAACTCATGGGCAGTCCGAAGAGCAGCCCGCGTCCCTTGAGAAAACTGCCTTCCGGGGCGATACCTCCCAGCAAGACGAACAATGCCCCCAGGAGAACGCCTCCCAAACGCATCCCCCAAAAGACGGCAGGGTCAATGCTCTTCCCGGCCATCTCCAATTTGATTGCCGTGCTTTGGATGGCATTTTGCGGAGTAAAGCGCAGGACGAACTCCCCAACCCGACGCGCCATGGGAATGAAAACGCGTTCACTCAGCGGTTGGGAGAGTTCGATTTCTTCCAAACTCTCAATCTCCCCACGCTCAGCAAATTCAGCCAGACGCGTTTGAATGGGGTCTTCAGAACTCTCCGCACGCAGGCCGATGATTACGAGCACAATAGCACCGATAACAACCACGGCACCGAGAATAATCCAAATCACAAGGCTACCCATGGCGCCACCTCCAAAGATGGTACTTGTCCTCCGGAATAACGCATCCTGGTGCAGGAAAGCATTATAGTCATCAAACCTCGATATCGGCAATCTTGTTCATGACAAAATAGCCGCTTACAATCATGAGAACGCCGCAACCCAACATGCTAAGGCCACAGACGCGGCTCTGCGGGTCGAAGAATTTCATCATATAGGGACGATTGATAGCCCACAAAATCCCGGAAAGGATGAGCGGCAACATGGAGAGAAAACGTCCCGAATACATCACTTGGGAGGTCAACACCCGAATCTCGCCTTTGATGCGGATACGTTCTCGGATGGTAAACGAGATGGTATCCAACACTTCAGCGAGATTGCCGCCGACCTCCCGCTGTACATTGATGGCCGTGATGACCAGGTCCAGGTCGTCGCT
>DRKV01000345.1 GCA_011051635.1 Chloroflexota bacterium
CTGCCCGGTGGAGACGGCCAGGGGCAGTTTGTGGGCCTGCTTCTCCAGCCCGACCATCTTGAGCAATTCCAGGGCGCGCTGCGGGCGTTCCTCGAAGGCGTACTGCTCGGCGTAATCCATGGGCAGCATCACGTTTTCGTGCAGGGTCAGCATGGGAAGCAACTGGAAGAACTGGAAGACGATGCCCAGGTTGTGCCCCCTCCACAGGGAGCGCTGACTCTCGCTCATGGCGTACACATCCACGCCGTCCACCAGCACCCGGCCCTCGGTGGGATGGTCTATGCCGGTCAGCATGTTCAGGAGGGTGGACTTCCCGCTCCCCGATTTGCCTACGATGGAGACGAATTCCCCCTCCTGGATGGTCAGGTGGATACCCTTCAGGGCGGTGAAGGTGCCGGCCGCGTTGACGAAGGTCTTGACGATGCCGTCCATCACAATCAGGGGGGCAGAGGGGGAGGCGCTCATGGGGTTCCCTCCTCCACCCAGGCCCCGTCGGCCAGGAATTTGTAGCGGGTGAAGCGCGGCATCAGTCCCTGGTCGTGGGTCACCATGACGATGGTCTTGCCCGCGGCGACGAGTTTCTCGAAGAGTTCGAAGATATGCTCTGCCGTGGTGGAATCCAGGCTGCCGGTGGGTTCGTCGGCCACGATGATGGGCGGGTCGTTTGCCAGGGCGCGGGCGATGGCGACCCGCTGTTTCTGCCCCCCGGAGATGAAAGCCGGAATTTTGCGGGCGTGCTCCTCCAGTTCCACCATGCGGAGGAGTTCCATAGCCCGCTCGCGGCTGCGGCGGGGGTGGTAGTCGCCGCACAGGTCCATCGGGAGCATCACGTTTTCCACCAGGGTCAGCGTGGGGAGCAACTGGAAGGACTGATAAACGATGCCCATGTTGCGCCCGCGCCACAGCGCCAAGGCGTTTTCGTCCAGGGTGTGGAGGGCGACTATGCCATCGCCGGAACGCATCAGCACCTCCCCGGATGAGACCTGGTCCACGCCGGTCAGCATGTTCAGGAGGGTGGATTTTCCTGCCCCGGATTTGCCCAGAATCCCCAAAAACTCGCCGGGGTAGACCTCCAGGTTCAGCCCTTTGAGAGCGGTGAAATCGCCGGCCTCGCTGTGGTAGGTCTTGACGACGTTACGCAGTTGGATGAGGGGAGCGGGGGCGTTCATAACTCCGGGGTATCGGCCTGGGGAGCGGGCGCACTGACTGCCACCGCCTGCCAGGTGGGCTGGACGATGAGACTGCTGAAAATCTCTCCCATCCGTTCCGGCGTTTCGGGGAAATCGTTTTCCAGGTACCAGCGCATCAACCCGAAGGTGGCGGTGACCAGATGGGTGGCGACCAGCCCGGCGGGGTAAGAGCCGGTCTGCATTACGGTGAGGCCCTCCGAGAGACGCTGACGGGTTCCTTCGATGACGGGACGCAGCACGAAAAGGATGCTGTCATCCAGGAGAAGGACGCGAAAGATGTCGGCGTGCTGGTGAACGTAGGCGAAGAGGGCCGTGCCGCGCTCGGTGAGGATGCCGGGGTCGCTGACGGGTTGGAAAAGGGCCAGTTTGCCGCTCAGTTCGTCCAGTACACTCTGGGCTACGTCCCGCAGGAGGGCATCCAGACTGTCGTAATGCCGGAAGAAGGTGCGGTAGCCGATGTCGGCGCGCTCCGTGACCTCCTGGATGGTGACGGCGCGGTAGCCTTTTTCCAGGGCGAGGGCGATGAGTGCCTGACGGAGGAGATTTTTGGTGCGGCGCACCCGGCGGTCGGTGGGCATGTGGTTGTGGCGTGTAGTGAGAATTATGGCGCTCTGTGTGCCGTAAAGATACCGCGAAAATGAAGGGATGTCAAGTACCGCAATGGAGGGTGATGGAGGCACGGTAGGGAAATTCATGAATTTCCCTATCGTGCCGATACCCCGACGAAAAAAGCCCCCATCGCATGGATGGGGGCCTTCGGTGCAAACCGTCCGGGTTACAGTTGGGGGACGCCCGGCAGGTGGTCTCCGTTCGTGCTGCCGCCTTGCCCGGCGACCAGGTACGCCGTTCCGTTGGAACCTGCCAGCGAAACGGAGGCCCCTGCTTCGAAGGCGTTGCCCATGCCGCGAATGCGCTTCCCGACGACGAATTTCTTGCCGCTTTTCAGGCGCTCGATGAGTTCCTCGCGGGATAAGATAACGTGGTCGCCGAAAACCGGACCGCGGCGCTCGTGGACGCGTGCCCAGGCCACCTTGCCGTCGGGCGCGTAGCGGACGGCCTCGATGACGCCATCGTATTTGGGTTTCTTCGGCATAAGCACCTCCCGTTGCGTAGTGTGATGGTCTCCAGTCGGGGTGAGCGGACTCGAACCGCTGGCCCCCGCGTCCCAAACGCGGTGCGCTACCAACTGCGCCACACCCCGAGGCGTTGAGAGTATAATGCGGTGGTTGGCAATCGTCAAGACGTTCCACGAATGGACACGAACATCCACGAATAGCACGAATGGACACGAATGGAGGAAAGTGTGGAAGTGTGAAAGTACGAAAGTACAGCGTACACTCGCGCCCTTGCACATGACACTTGACACGTGATACGTGACACCTCACCCCATCTCCCCATCTCATCATCTCCCCACATCCCCACTCCCTCATGTCCCTCACCCTCACCCATCCCTTCCCCGGCGTAGCGCAAATCACCGTTTCGCGTCCCCGCGTGCGGAACGCCCTCGATTGGGAAACGATGGATGCCTTTGCCGAGACCGTCCGCGCCCTGCGAGGCGACCCCGAAATCCGCGCCGCCGTGCTGTGCGGAGCGGACGGCACTTTCC
>DRKV01000346.1 GCA_011051635.1 Chloroflexota bacterium
CGCGCGTCCTGGTAACGCTGCTCTACGCCCTCAAACAGCGCGGCCTGAAGCGCGGTATCGCTGGTCTGTGCCTGGGCGGGGCCGAAGCCGTCACCCTGGCGGTGGAAATGAGTTAGGGGTTAGGGGTTAGGAGGTTGGAGGCGGTACTTGTCGCTTCTGCATCCCTCGTTCTGCATTCTGCATTCCTCATTCAGCATTCATCAAGGAGTACCCATGGACATCAAGAAAATCTTCGTTGTAGGAGCCGGAACGATGGGCAACGGGATTGCCCAGGTAGCGGCCACCTCCGGTTATCAAGTCACGATGATGGATATCGCCCCCGAACAACTGGAGCGCGCCCGCAAGACGATGGACAAATCCAGCGCCAAACTGCTCAGCAAGGGAAAAATCACCGAGGAGCAGCGTCAAGCCGTCCTGGACATCGTCACCACCACCACGCTGGACGGCGTGGCCGAGGCCGATTTCGTCATCGAGGCGGCCACCGAGAACCCCGAACTGAAACTCAAGATTTTCGCCCAACTGGACGAACTGGCCCCCGAAGGCGTCATCCTGGCCTCCAACACTTCTTCCATCAGTTTGACGAAAATCGGAGCGGCCACCAAACGCCCCGACAAGGTCATCGGGATGCACTTCATGAACCCGGTGCCTCTCATGCGGCTGGTGGAAATCATCCGCGGGCTGGATACTTCCGATGAAACCCTCGACATCACCTTCCAACTGGCCGAGAGCATGGGCAAAGTGCCCATCGAAGCCAACGATTCCCCCGGCTTCATCTCCAACCGCATCCTGTGCCCGATGATTAACGAAGCCGTCTTCGCCCTGCAGGAGGGCGTCGGCACGGTGGAGGCCATTGACCAGGTGATGAAACTGGGCATGAATCACCCCATGGGGCCGCTCTACCTGGCCGACCTGATTGGCCTGGATGTGATACTCTTCGTGATGGAGGTCCTGCAACGCGACCTGGGCGAAGACAAGTACCGCCCGGCCTATTTGCTACGCAAGATGGTGGATGCCGGTCACCTGGGGCGCAAGACCGGCAAGGGCTTCTACGATTACAGCCAGTAGGTCTCATCCACGCCAGAATCTACAGGGCGGGAGTGATTGAGTCACTCCCGCCCTGCGGGTTAAGCCGGATATTTGGGGATATTCGGGGGGATATTTGGGTCAGCCTGGCCTGGCGACTAAAGTCACGGCAACATTTGCGAAGTCACCCTTCGGCGACTGGAAACTTAACCTGCGAAGGCAGGTTTGGCAACCGTCGCTGCGATTTTCGCATAGCATCCCCACGGGGGGCAATCGCCGGACGGGGCAGGCTGAGCAGTTACGATATTTGTGAAGGAAAGGTTCAGACCGCCAGAGGCGCCGCGCTGCGGGAGACGGGACGCTCCAGTTGACGGATGACCATGACTACCTTGCCCTGAATCTGGACGTGGCGGGGGTCTTCGATGATGATGGGCTGCATGGTGGGGTTGGCGGGCTGGAGGCGCACGCGCCGGCCTTCCTTGTAGAAGTATTTCAGGGTGGTCTCTTCTTTATCCGCCAGCCACACGGCGACCATCTCACCGTTCCGGGCTTCGTTGGCCCGCCGCATGATGACGATGTCCCCGTCGTTGACCATGGCGTCAATCATCGAGTCGCCCTGCACTTCGAGGGCATAGAGTTCCTCCGGCTTCTCGCGCCCCGGCAAGAGACTGCGGGCTACTTCCACGGCGCTTTCCTCGTCGAAGTAGTTGAAATCCGAGCCGGGAACCGGAGCGGGGGCGCTGGCGACAATCCGCCCGGCCAGCGGGATGCGTAAAACGGCTTCCGCCTGACGCTGCACGTTTTCCGCGGCCTGCTGTACCTGTTGGATGACCTCCCCCGCGGCGTTCTTGAGCAGGCGGATACCCCGCGAACGGCGGCTTTCCCGTTCGATGTACCCCATTTCCTGAAGTTGCTTCAGGTAGTAGTTGACCAGCGAGGTGGATGGTATTTCCGCCATTTGACCGATTTCCCGAATGGTGGGAGGAAAACCGTTCGTGTTGTGGAACCCTTCCAGCACATCCAGCACTTTGCGGTGGCGTTCGCTTAAACCGGGCTTGCGTTTACGGGCCATCATGAGCATACTCCTTGCCCAAAAGGGGAATGAGAACCGGGCGCGAGAATTATTCGCCCATTTGTGCTAACAATATAACACGAACATCTGTTCTGTGTCAAGGATTAAAATGCCAGGGGGTGCACGCAAAATCTGTAGATGCATTTCGGCCCTGGCGACTGGAAGTCGCAGCAACAATTGCGAAACCTGCCGCCGCAGGTTGGATTCCAGTCGCCGCCGGGCGACTTCGCAAATGTCGGTGCAGTTTCAACTGCCGAGAAGCCGAGGAAACCGCAGCCAGAGTGCCCGGCGACTGAAGTCACGGCGACATCCGCAAAGTCTGCCTTCGCAAACTGGCTGCCAGTCGCCGCCGGGCGGGCGACTTCGCAAGGGTTGGTGCAGTTTCAACTACCGAGGATTGCCCCGTACCACAGCAGCGCGGTGAGGCTGAATCCATCCCGCAGCAGACCGGAGCGCAGCATGGAGCGGATTTCCTCCGGCGCAGCCCAGCGCAGGGAGCGGATTTCGTTGGGGTCGGGGGAGCCGATTCTCTCTCCGACTCGGCAGTGCGCCACGTGGAAAACCTTGTTGCTGATGCCGTTCATGGGATTGTAGGAGAACAGGTAAGCGCACTCCCCCACCCGGTAGCCGGTCTCTTCTTCCACTTCCCGCCGGGCGGCCTGAAGGGGCGTCTCGCCCGCGTCTATCCCTCCGGCGGGGATTTCCCATTCCAGCGTGTCGGTCGTGTAGCGGTACGCCTGCACGAGAAGGACGTTCCCGCGCGCATCCGTGACCACCGCCCCGACCGCTTCTTTCTCGAAATCCAGGAGATGATGCCGCTCGATGATGCGCCCGCCGGGGAAAAGCACCCGGTCCACGTACAGATTGACCCACGGACTGCGGTAGACGACGCGACGCGCCAGCCGTCGGGGTTTCTCCGGCAGCGACCCCGCGCTCACGCTTTGCGCTCCCGAGGCGGGATTGCCTGCGGCTGCCCGCTGGCGAGAGCCTCCAGCGCGGCGTAGAGAGCCTGATGCACGCCCCACAGGTGAGCGTAAGGGATGGGCGGCTCCCCGCCGGAACGGACGGCTTCGGCAAAAGCCACCCACTCGGCGCGGTGGCCTTTGTCCTGACGCAGGCGCGAGCGGAGCATCTTGCGCCGTCCCTCGGCGACCATCTCCAGGGAGCGGAAGTCGTCCAGCACGGCCACCCGCCCGCCGGAGAAGGCTTCGACCCGCTCTTTGGGGAAGGCTTTGTCCCCGTTGGCGAGGTACGTCACCGTCCCCAGCGAACCGTCCGGGAAGGTGAAGGTCAGCACGAAATTGTCCCCGCGGTAACGTCCCCCGTCCGGCAGGGCCTGGGCGGTGACGCGCACCGGCGGCGCGCCCGCCAAAAAGGTAAGGAAATCTACGAAATGGCAGGCTTCCCCAACCAGACGCCCGCCGCCCTGGGCGGGGTCGTGCAGCCAGTGGGTGAGAGGAATGTATCCGGCGTTGACCCGGTAGTGCATCGCCAGCGGCTCCTTCCTCCCGGCGAAGAAAGCCGCCATCCGCTGCGCCAGAGGCGCAAAACGGCGGTTGAAGCCGACGGTGAGGAGGGGCGGGGTTGCGGAGTTAGGGGTTAGGGAGTTAGGGGTTGCGAGGTTAGGGGTTAGAGGGTGCGACGTGCGACGTGCGGGGTGCGGCGTCTGTCGTCCGTCGTCCGTTTCCCGTCCACCGTCCACCGTCCACCGTCCACTGTCCACCGTCCACTGTCCACTGTCCACCGTCCACCGTCCACCG
>DRKV01000347.1 GCA_011051635.1 Chloroflexota bacterium
CCGGAAACACAGAAACGCTCGAAGCCTGCGCCTGAGCCGATAGAGTCAATGGTGATTTGCCCGCCAAAGCCTTCGTCCTGAAAGCGCTCGGCCATGCGTTCGGCCAGCGGGAAGACGGTGGAACTGCCGGCGGTGACCACGTCACCGGAAACGGCTGCGGGGTCCACCAGGGGCAACATGCCATCCGTGGCGGGGGCGGATTCTCCTTGCACGCGGCTGGCAGCCTCCGTTTGCGAGGCCGACAGAGTCCCGGTTTGCGGCGGGGCGATGGTCGCCTTGCCGCCGCAGGCTGTGAGCAGGCCCACCGCCAGAACGAAAAGAGCCAGCGCCAGCGAGATTTTGGGTTGCACGTTGGTCATACCTCCTCAGGCAAGATGGTTGCGACGCCTCGCAGTGTAGCACGGCAATGTTAAAGGCAATGCTTCCCTGATTTAATGAGCGGTCAACGATTGGTTAACGGGAGGTTAATGGAGATGATGAGGTGGGGAGATAGGGGGATGATGAGCTGGGGAGATGATGAGACGGGGAGGCGGGGGAATGAGAGGACAAGCAATCTTGCTATCCCTCAATGCCCCAGTTACCCAATCACCCCGTCACCCAGTCACCAATTTGCCAATTTCCCCTCCCCCCGGAATCTCAAACCGAAATGTGCTGCCTTCCCCCTCCACACTTTCGGCCCGGATTTTGCCCCCATGGGCTTCGACGATGTGTTTGGCAATCGCCAGTCCCAGCCCCGTGCCGCCGCCGCTGCGGGCGCGGTCGCTTTTGTAGAAGCGCTCGAAGATGCGCGGCAGGTCTTCGCGGGGGATGCCGATGCCGGTATCCTGCACGGAGAAGACGACCCGCCCCTCTGCTGCTTGCGCGTTCAGGGTGATGCGCCCCCCCGCGGGAGTGAACTTGATGGCGTTGTGCAGCAGATTGACCAGCACCTGTTCCAGGCGCGGCGCATCGGCCAGAGCCGGGGGAACGCCCTCGGCGGCCTCTACGGTCAGGGTCAGCCCCTTGCGCTCGGCCTGCACCCGCAGGCGCTCCGCGGCGCGCCGAAGCAGGGCCTCCGCCGGGACGGGCTGCAAGCGCAGGGGAGCCTGCCCCGATTCGATGCGCGCCAATTCCAGCAACTCGGATACCATCTGGCTGAGAGCATCCACCTCGGTTTCCATGCGCGCCAAAAAGCGCCGGGCCGCGGGCGGGTCTTCCAGGGCGCCGGATTGGAGCGTCTCGGCCAGGGCTTTGAGGGATGCCAGCGGAGTGCGGAGTTCGTGCGAGATGTTGCTGATGAAATCGCGCCGCACGGTCTCCAGGCGGCGGATGCGGGTCAGGTCCTGGAAGAGCATCAGGATATGGCCGGGCAGGGCCTCGCCCAATGGGGCGGCGATGCCCTGGATGAAAAGGCGCTGGCGCGGC
This sequence comes from Chloroflexota bacterium, assembly GCA_011051635.1. Lineage (GTDB taxonomy): Bacteria > Chloroflexota > Anaerolineae > Anaerolineales > DRKV01 > DRKV01. Next base: position 1,405 of record DRKV01000347.1, read on the forward strand.
AACTCCAGGGTGACGCGCTGCTCCGCCCCGCTCTCCCGGCAGGCGTTCCACAAGGCAATCAACTGGTGGTGGCGGAGCGTCTGCGCCAAAGAGCGCCCAATCGTCTCGCCGCCGGATTGCAGGTGGAAAAGACGCTCCGCGGCGGCGTTGACCAGCGCCACACGCCCCGCGGCGTCCACGACCAGCACGCCGTCGCTCATCGTATCCAGCATGGCGCGCAGCGTGCCCTGCTCCGATTGCAGGGCGTCAATCTGGGCCTGGAGTTTTTCCACCAGGGCGTTGATTGCCCGGCTGATTTGGCCGATTTCTCCGCTGTGGGTGACGGGAATGACCGCCGAGCGTTTACTGCGGGCTACCTGCTGCGCCTGCCGCGCCAGGGAACGTAAAGGGAGGCCGATTCTCCAGGCGATGCCCCACCCCAAAACAAGGGCGAACAACCCCAGGGGGAGGGCAATCTGCCAAAAGCGCGTTTCCCCCATCAAGAGGCCGAGCGCAAAAATCAGGGTCAAGAGGAGGGCGGCAAAGGGGAGGAAAATCCGCCAGGTGAAACTGCGGCGCATGTCAGCCCTCGAAACGGTATCCCGCGCCGCGCACGGTGACGATGCGCCGGGGATTGGCGGGGTCGTCTTCGATTTTCTGGCGCAGCCAGCGGATGTGGACATCCACCGTGCGGCTGCCGCCGATGTAATCCCATCCCCAGACGCGCTCCAGAATGACCTGGCGCGAGAGAATTTGGCCGCGGTGTGCAAGCAGGAAGAGCAGGAGGTCGTACTCCTTCGGCTTCAGGGGCAGGGGTTCGCCGTCTTTCAGCACTTCGCGCCGCTGCGGCAAAAAGGTCAGATTGCCCGAAGTGCGCGGCTGCGTTTGCGGCGTATCGCGTTCCTGCCGCTCCATCTGCACCCGGCGCAGTTGCGCCTTGACCCGCGCCAGGAGTTCGCGCATCGAGAAAGGCTTCGTGATGTAATCGTCCGCCCCGATTTCCAGGCCGAGGACGCGGTCAATTTCGGCGTCCCGGGCTGTCAGCATGATGATGGGAGTGTTCCGTCGCTGCCGCAAGAGCCGCGTGATTTCGAAGCCGTCCATGCCGGGCAGCATGATGTCCATCACAATCAAATCGGGCTGCATCTCGCGGGCCGCCGCCAGCCCCGCCAGGCCGTCCCCCTTGACCATCACCTGATAGCCTTCCCGCTCCAGGTTGTAGCGGAGGGTCTCTTGTAAAGCCGGTTCGTCTTCGATAATCAGGATTCTCTTCGCCATGGAGGTATTCTAACATCCTCCATGGGGGTGTGTTTGGGGTATACTTTACAAAAGGTGGAATATCGTTATGAAGTAAGCGGCAGTCAATTTTCCCCGGAACCTGAACCATCTCGACAATTTTACAAAGAAGTTGTTGCGTAATCCAGATTCAGGCTATACAGACAACAGTGGTGCAATTGCAAACATGGCGGGCGACCAGGCGACCGGAGGGGGGAGAGGGCAAACGCGAGAGAGAAAGAAGCGGCGCGCTGTTTTGCAAGAATGTGGCTCAATACGAATGAAAGGAGAACTCCGTGACCACTCTGACTTCACCCCCTTCGCATGTCTTACAGTCCGCAGTCTTTGGCCGCCTCCGGTTGTGGCTCCTCCCGTTGGCGCTGGCCCTGCTGCTGGCAGGCGGATTATCCGCCCTGCTGACTCCCTTCCCGGCGGCGGCTGCCGGCCCCCTGTGTTACGTGGATGCCGATGCCAGCGGCGCGGCCACCGGCGACAGTTGGACCGACGCCTACACCACCGTGCAGGATGCTCTGGCCGACCCCGGCTGCACCGAAATCTGGGTTGCCGAAGGGGCGTACTACCCGGACGAAGGCGCGGGGCAAACGGAGGACGTCATTACCAGCACCTTTGCGCTGACCAACGGCGTGGCCCTTTACGGCGGCTTCGACGGTACGGAAACGCAGCGCGGCCAGCGCGACCCGGCGGCCAACGTCACCGTGCTCAGCGGCGATATCGACAAAAACGACAC
>DRKV01000348.1 GCA_011051635.1 Chloroflexota bacterium
GCGGGCGGTCAGTTCGGTGACGCGCCCACCCCGTCCGGGCTGCAAGCCGTGGCTGGATTTGAGCGGGCGGCGGTAGAAGCCTTTGACCAACATCAGCCGCCGGTTGTAGAGCAGGGGGCCAATCAGCCCGTACACGAAACGGGGGTGAAAATTGCTGATGTCGGTATCCACCCAGATGATGAGGTCGCCTTTGGTGACGTAGAGGCTCTTCCAGAGGGCTTCGCCCTTGCCGTGCCGCGCTCCGTGTTGGGGCAGCACCTCCTGATGGATGTAAACCGGGATGCCCAAATCTTCGGCGATTTTGCGGGTGTTGTCGGTGGAGTTGGAGTCCATCAGGATGATTTCGTCCAGGAGGGGGACCCGCTCCATGAGGACGCGCTGGCAGGTGCGGATGATGGGCCCGATGGTTTCCTCCTCGTTGAGGGCGGGCAGCGCCAGGCTGATGGTCAGGCCGCGCTCCTCTTTCAATTGTGCCAGGGCACGCAGGTTGGAGAATTCGTCCGAGTGGAAGGTATTCTCGGCGAACCAGTGGTCTACCAGGACGGAGATGGCGTGCGCCCCGTAGCGCCGCGGGTTGGCGTGCTTGGGGAGGGCGCGGCGGGTCTTGACGGCAATCACGGCGCAGGGTGCCGATTGCAGGGCGGCATCGGCGACCTCCCCGAAAGAGGTGGTGGAGGCCGTAGGGTAGGTCGATGTGCCCAGCACCATCAGGTCGTATCCTTCGGCGGCCTTCAGGATAGCCCCGGCGCGGTCTTTGGCCGTCAGGGTGCGGTGTTCGGTGCGCGGCATTTCGGAGAGCACCTGCTCCATACCGGCGAAATCGAGGGCCTCGCGGCGCTCCAGTTCGGCTTCTTCGGGGCGCAGGCGGAGGGAGACGAGATGCCCGTCGTATTCGCGGGCCAGCATCTGCCCCAGGCGCAAGGAAAGTTCGGCGTGGGGGCCGCCGCGGTTGGGGATGAGAATCTTCTTCGGGGCGGCGGGCAGCGGGCCGCGCAGGAGGGCGATATCGCAAGGCGGGTGGGAGAGCAGTTCCGCGGCGGTCAGGTGCATGGCTTGCAGGTGGGCCGGCCAGTTGAGCACCAGCAGGTCAATGCTGTCTTCTTCGGCCAGGACGAGGCGCAGGTCATCCCACGGGGTATAGGAAACGCGGATGCGGGCTTTGGCCTGGATGGAGACACGGTCCACGTGGCGCTGCATCAGGCGGCGCAATTCACCGGCCGCGGCGGCTCCGGCGCTCAGGTTGGCCCCCTCCGGGACGGGAACGATGCCTACCAGCAGCACCGGCTCCGATTTTGCCAGCCAGCGCGCCAGGGTGAGCAGGGTTTCGTTGTCGCTTTCCGGCATGAGGGGAATGAGCACTTTGGGATGGCGTTTGCTGCGGGTATCAGCCATGGGGGCTTGCCTCCTTGATGAGAGGAACGAGATGCTCCTTGAGTATAGCCTCCCAGCGGTAATGCCGCAAGACGCGTCGCCGCAGGCGGTAGGCGGTGTCTTCTTCCGTGAAGCGGGCGATGCGGCGGGCGATTTCTTCCGCATCTCCGCGGGGGTCGAAGAGATGGGCGGCGTGCCCGGCGCTGCTCTCCCGGATGGGGGGCAGGTCGGCGGCGAAGACGGGCAGGCGCGTCAGGCCGGCCTCCAGGATGGGGATGCCGAAGCCCTCCCGCAGACTGGGGAAAAGGAGCAGGTCGGCCAAGCGGTACAGGTCGGCGAGCACGGGGTCGGGGATGTGCAGGGGCGCGCCGTCTTCGCCGTGCTGGTAGAGAGAGTGAACCCGCGCCCCGAGGGAATCCCGCAGGGCGAGAAGTTCTTCCAGGTAGGCGCGGTTGGCGGGGTTGTGCGGGCCGGGCGGCCCGGTGACCACCAGGGCGGCGTCGGGGTGCGATTTTTGCAGGGCGGCGGTGATGCGGACCCCCAGTTCGATGTTCTTGCGGCGGGTGATGCGCGCCGGCAGCAACATGAGCGGCTCCGCTTCCAGGAGGGAGAGTTCCGCCATCAGGCGGCGGGTGAGCGGTTCCAGTTTGAGGAAGGCGGCGGCGTCAATCCCCGGGGGGACGACCCGAATTCGTTTGGCGGGAACCCTCAAAAGGGCGGCCAGTTTCTCCCTGCGGGGGGTGGAAACCACTACATAACGGGTCTTTTCCCAGGGGGTGCGGAGCAAATCCCAGGGAAATCCGGCGTGCATTTCGGGGATGTAGAGGGCATCCTGCCAGGCGAAATCGTGACACCAGGCAATCAGGCGCACGGCGTCCTCCCGAACAAGGCGGTGCAGGGCGGCGGTGAGAGGCAGGTTCTTGTGGAGGGTGACGACGTTGTGGGCGATGACGACCGGCGCCTGCCGGAAGATGGGGCGGAGTTGGGCCGCGATGCGCTCCTGCACGGCGGCGAACTGCGGCGGAACGAGACCTTCCCGCAGTTGGGCGGCGATTTCCAGGATTTCGGGGTGACGCGAATCGACCAGGGGGAGGTGGTGGAAGGTGATGCCCTCTCCCTCCATGCCGCCACGCCCGGCGATGATGTGTACCTGATGCCCGCTCCGCGCCAGGAGACGGGCGTGCCGGGCGATGGTACTCTCCACGCCGCCGAGAATGGGCGGCGCGGCGTAGTGGAGGATGGCGACAGAATCCATGCGGTTTCTACGCGCCCAGGCAGGTGTGCATCAGGGCGGTGAGGTGCTTTTCCAGGGCACGGAAGGAGTAGTGGCGGCGGCCCAGTTCGTAGTTGCGGGCGGTTATCTCCTCGGCCAGGGCGGGGTCTTCGAGGATGCGGCGCGCCTGTTCCACGGTCTCGTCGGTGATGAAATCGTCGAAACCGACCACCTGAAAGCCTTTGGGCTGGATGTCGGTGCGGAAAATCTCGTAGGTGCTCATCACCAGGGGGCGTTTGTAGTAGATGCTCTCCAGAAAGGCGTTGCCGAAGCCCTCCACGGTGGATGGGTAGGTGACCAGGTCGGCGTGCTGGTAGGCGTCGGCCAGGGCATAGATTTTGCGCCCGTCGGGGGTGCGCTGCCGGACGTGGTTGAAGTGTTCGGCGGCAAAGAGCATCGGAGTGTTCAGCAGGCGGGCGTACTCTTGCAGGTAGCGGAAGTAAGCGGTGCCTTCGTCCCCGGCGCTGTGGGTGATGACCAGCCGGGCGGGTATCCCCAGGCGGCGGACAATCTCGATGGCGTGCTCGATGCGTTTGCGGGGCACGACGCGGGTGGGCTGGAGAATGAAGCGCTCTTCAGGGCGCAGCCCCAGCACGGCGCGCAGGTCGGCGCTGTAGGCGTCGGGCGGGTCGGGGGGATGGTCGAAGTCCATCACGTTGGGGATGACGGTGGAGGTCACGCCGGTGCGGAGGGCCAGTTGGCGGGCGGCGAAGGAGTTGATGACCACGTGGTGGATGGACGGCAGGGTGGGCGGGAAGGCGGCCCGCAGGTAGTCGTTGGCCCCCGAGACCCCGAAGCGTTTGCGCTCCCAGAAGAAGTCGTGATGGTGGCCGACGGTAGGCATGCAGGTCTCGGCAATCAGTTCGGTGAGCGCCAGCCCCAGGGGGACGTTCATCGGGATGGAGAGAGCGTTCTCGGTGATGAGCAGTTCGAGGTCGAATTTCTCTATGAAAGCGTGCAGGTGTTCCTTGATGTAGTAGCGCAGGTGATGGACTTCCCCGGATGTTTTGGATGAGCGCCGGTAATCGTCGAACAAATCGGCGTTGATGGCCTGAATTTCGGGGTGCTGGAAGTGGGCTTCGGGGAGGTGGTAGCTGCGCTCCGAAGGCCAGTCCAGTTCACCGGCGAAGAAAAAGCACTCGTGTCCCATTTCGGTCAGGACGCGCGCCCATTTGGCGGTCTCCAGCGAGACGCCGTCGGTCCCCGCCAGGCGGGTGGATACGAAGCCGATGCGGTGGGAGGGGGGCATGAGGGGTTGCGGGGTTAGGGGTTGCGGGTGGCGGCTGACGGCTGACCACTGACGACTGACAACTGACGGCTGACCGCTGACGGCTGACCGCTGACGCCTAAAACGCTGCTAACACTTCGCCGAGTTTGCGCTCCAGGACTTCGAGGGAGAAATGCTCCTGCGCCAGGGCAAAGTTGGTCTCCACTATCTCGCGGGCGGAGGCGGGGTCGTCCAGGATGGCGTGGACCTGCTCCACGGCGGCAGGGTTGACGAATCCATCCAGTTCGACGAAGCGAAATCCGAGGGGACGGATGTCCGAGTTGTAGACGGGGTAACGGTTGACTACCACGGGCCGCTTGAAGTAAATGGCTTCCAGCAGAGCGTTGCCGAAGCCCTCGTAAGTGCTGGGGTAGGTAACCAGGTCTGCGTGGGGGTAGGCGTCCCAAATGGCGTAAACCTTGTGCCCGTTGATGCGTTGACGCTGGGAATCAACCAGGTGGTCTACCAGATGCAGGCGGACGCCCATCATATCGGCCTCACGCTTCAGCCAGCGCCAGTAGTCCAGCCCTTCGTCGCCGGCGCGATGGGTTATCACCAGGCGGGCGGGTCTCTCCAACAGATGGGTCAACTCAATCGCCATTTCGATGCCCTTGCGCTGGATGACGCGAGTCGGCTGCAAGATGAAGGCCTCGTCGGGCTGCAAATCGAGCGCCTGGCGGAAGTCGCGGTTGAAATCGTCCAGCGGGGGCGGCGGAGCGGCGAAATCGTACACGTTGGGGATGATGATGGAGTCAATCCCCCGGCGGGCCTTGAGGCGCTTCTGGGCGATGGAGTTGATGGTGATGTGCTGGATGGTGGGCAGTTTGGCGGGGAAGGTGGTATCCAGCAAGTCAAGGATGGCGTTGGTGCGGTAGCGCTGCCGCTCCCAGAAAAAGTCATGATGGTGAGCGATGGTGGGAATGCCCAGTTCGGCAATCAGACCGGTGAGGCACACTCCCAGGGGCAGGTTCATGGGGATGGTGAGGGCGTTCTGGACGATAATCAAATCCAGGTCGTTGGAGCGGATGAAAGCGCGCAGGGGAGCGCGCATCTCATCGGCGGCGTTGTAGATTTCGTCGGCCAGTTTGTGCCCGTCGCGCTCGGCGTTTTGCCCGAAAGCGCGCTGGCTGAGAGCCTGGATGGAGTGATGGGCGAAGTGCAGTTGGGGGATGAGACTGCCGTCCGCGGCGTAGCCCCCCAGTTCTCCGGCACAGTAGAAGACCTCATGCCCCATGCGGAGGAGCACTTTAGCCCACTTTTCGACCTCTAACGAGACGCCGTCCGTGCCGCTCAGGCGGGTTGCAATGAAACCGATGCGCATAAATGTTTCCTCATGGAGAAAAAAGAGAACGCTGGGCAAAATTTCTGCCCAGCGCGTAAGTATACTGCATTTTGGGGAGGCTGCTTACCCTTTGACGCCTCCGGCGGTGAGGCCCTCCTCCAGAAAGCGTTCCATCGCCAGGAAGAGGAC
>DRKV01000349.1 GCA_011051635.1 Chloroflexota bacterium
CCCGATAGCCTTCATGGTGTATAACACCATGTGGGCGTTGAAATTAGGCCTTCGCATGGCCGCTCCCGCCATTACCAAAGACAAACGGTGGACGCAGATGATTTACAAAGACCTCTCGCGTACCACCCTGGAATCTTTTCTCATCAGTATTGCTTCGTTGCGGCGCACTAATCTGGTGCCTCGTTTGCATGAACTGCGCGTCCCCGTTATGGGAATGTACGGCTTGCTGGATAACATCGTCCATCCCAATCAATGGGAGCCGATTTGCGCCCAAGCGCAGCAACCGCGCGTTGAGCGTTTTGAGCAGTCCGGGCACTTCGTGATGCTGGATGAACCGGAACGTTTCATGCGGACCCTGAAAGACTTCCTTGATGAAGGCAGGAAACGCCCCGTCCGTCTGACCGGCGGTTCGGATACAGGCTGAACCACAATAGCGAGGGAAGCCATTTGTAAGGTATGCAAACCGGCGCAAGATTTGCGCTGGCTTTGATGTCGTTCCCGATGTGTGCGGGGGATGGGTGGTATGAGGCCATCCCCCTTGTGCTCTCTTCAGGAGTTGCATAAAACTTACCCGGATTTGCAATTCCTGAAAAGCACCTTGCGCCGTATAATGCAAGCGGTCTGTCCCTGCCCTGAGCGCTTCCGCGATGTTCAAGATTATTATCAGACACCCCAGAAAACTGCCTCCTTTCAACGAACCCGCGCGGGATTTGCGTATTCAAAACAAACCCCTGTGGTTGTATCAGCGCGATGTGCTCGCCCCCCATACGCACCGGGAAGTGGAAATCGGGCCGGAAGACGCCATCCCGCAAATTTCCGGGGAGTGTATCGTCTACCGGGACAATCTCTTCTTCGATGAACACTACGTCACCGAATTCCTGAAGCAAGCCAGAGCCAGCGGGAAACCCCGACAGGCGGCCTTCACAATCGATGACCCGGCCTTTCGGGAACATGCTCTCCCGCTTTCGACCTCCTTCACCCAGAAAGGCGCGTATTATCTGGCAGATTTCTGGTACTATCCCGACGGGCCGACGGAGGAGGCGGAACCTCTCGTCATCGATTTGCAGGCCCGGGAAATCGGTTACTACCATGTGCCCGTTTATATGGCCAGCGAGCAAGGGGACCTGGTTTTCCAGGTTCCGCTGCGGGGTTTTCTGGCGATTGACAGTTGGGTGCATATTTTCATTGCCGACGTTGTTTTCGGTCTCTTCGCCCGCGGAGCGCGCTTCGAAGAGCAACTCAACAAAGACCCCTGGACGAAGTTGCGCGTCTTGGGAAAGGCTCTGTACGAAGGCAAACAAGTGCTGGAATGTTCCGAGGTGGTCAAAATCGGGCGCAACTGTGTGATTGACCCGACAGCCGTCATCCACGGGCCGACCACTATCGGGGATAATGTGACCATCAATGCCGGGGCAGTCATCGAGAACTGCATCATCGGCGACAACGTCAACGTTTCCCAGGACTGTCAACTGATGCTCTCGGTGGTGGGCGACGGTGCTTTCTTGCCGTTCCGAGCATCGCTCTTTATGACCACCTTGATGGATAACAGCATGGTGGCGCAGAATACTTGTTTGCAGATGTGTGTGGTGGGGCGGAACACTTTTTTGGGAGCCGGCTCCACCTTCACGGATTACAACCTGCTCCCCAAGCCTATCCTGGCTCTGGATGGTGACGAGCGCCTCAAACCGGCGAACCGCCCTGTCCTGGGTGGATGCGTGGGGCACAACTGCCGCATCGGTTCGGGGATGATTATCTTCCCTGCCCGCACGATTGAATCGGATGTGGTGCTGTTTGCTTCGCCGGAGCGGCGCGTCATCAGCAAGAATGTCTCTTTTGAGGAGAGCGACCACCACGGAACCTCGGCGGAACACCTGCACCGCCGTCTGTATCCCAGAGATGACGAGGGCGGCGGCGAGGAATCGTGGTAAACGGGTATGGATGCGTTTGCTTTCATCATTCATCCCATAGACCCCAAACGGGATGTCAGCCGTAAATTCCCTCTCCTGGGACGGCTTCTCTCAGAGCGGCAAATTCATTTCTTTTCAACGTTTTTCCCGCCCGTTTACATCTCCGAGATAGAAGGAATTACCTCCCAGGCTACCGGCAAGCAAATCAAGGGCTGGTTCGTGGCCTGTCCTTTCACCCCTCAGCGTATGCTGGAATTGCCGGAACGCACGGTCTATCGTAAAATTATCCAGACAGGCCGTTTGGCTGAAAAATTGGGCGCACAAATGCTGGGATTGGGTGCCTTTACCTCAGTGGTTGGGGATGGCGGCATCACTATTGCCCGCGCCCTGGATGTGCCCGTGACGACCGGCGATGCCTACACGGTGGCGATAGCCGTGGACGCCGTCCGAGAGGCCGCCCGCTTGATGGAGATAGACATGCGGGAGGCTGTCGCCGCGGTGGTGGGCGCTACCGGAGCCATTGGGCGGGTGTGCGCCGAATTACTGGCCGACGAAGTTGCTGAATTGTATCTTGTTGCCCGCCGCAAGCCCCCCCTGGAAATGCTGCGGGAGCATATCCAGGCCGGGGACGTATCTGCCCGTGTACATGCCAGCGTTGATATGGGCGTTTTGCGGCATGTCGACCTCATTCTCACCGTTACCAGCGCGGTGGATACCGTCATTGACCCCCGCACCCTGAAGCCCGGAAGCGTGGTCTGTGACGTTGCCCGCCCCAGGGACATCTCCGCGCAGGTGGCTGCCCAACGAGACGACATCCTGGTGATTGACGGCGGGATGGTGGAAGTGCCCGGCCCGGTGGACTTCCATTTTGACTTTGGCTTTCCGCCCGGCAAGGCCTATGCCTGCATGGCTGAGACCATGGCCCTGACTTTGGAGGGCCGTTTTGAAGATTACACGCTTGGCAAACACATTACCCGTCAGCGAGTGGACGAGATTGCCGCGATTGCCAGCAAACACGGCTTTCGATTGAGCGGCTTCCGCTCCTTTGAACGTCCGGTTACGGAAGAGCAAATCGCCCGTGTCCGCAAAGCCGCGGGCAGGCGGTAGCGGGCAGGCAGTTCTCAGCCCTCGCCCGTTGTCCGTTGTCTGTCGTCCGTCGTCCATCGTCCATCATCTGCACTCATCCTCATCTCCCCGCGGCGCCGCATTTTGCCGCACACATTTCCTCTTCAGGAGGCTGCTATGGGAAAATCCCGTATTTTGATTGTCGAAGATGATTTCGACATCTCCAACATGCTGCGCATTTACTTCAGCGCTCAGGGCTATGATGTGGAAATAGCCCCGCGCGGTTCTGATGCGCTCGAAAAAACCCGGCATGGGATGCCGCACCTGATTGTGCTGGACATCATGCTGCCGGATATAGACGGCTATGAAGTCTGCCGCACGCTGCGCACCAATACGCGCACCAGCCATATTCCCGTCATCTTTCTCACCCAAAAGGACGAGCGCGGCGATAAACTTCAGGGGTTGGAACTGGGCGCTGACGACTACATCACCAAGCCCTTCGATATCGAGGAACTCAAATTACGCGTCCAGAATGCCATCATGCGCGCCGAGCGCGAAAATCTGCGCGACCCGCGCTCCGGCCTGCCCTCCGGCAGGCTCATCGAGGAGCAACTGCGCCGCATCATCCGCCAGGATGGCTGGGCCTTCATGGACGTGCGCATCAACCACTTTGGGCCGTTCAAGGAAGTGTACGGTTTTGTGGCCGGTGATGATGTCCTCCGCTTTACCGCCATGCTGATGGGCGAGGTGGTAGATGAACTGGGTACTCCGGATGATTTCATCGGACACGCCGGAGGGGACAACTTCATCATCATCACCACGGAAGACAAAGCCCCCGCCGTTCGGGAGCGTCTCAAAACCCGCTTTGCCGAAGAAGTCCAGACCCAGTACAACTTCATTGACCGCGAGCAGGGCTTCATCATGGCCAGTGATGAGAGCGGGAACCTGGTGCAGATGCCCTTGATGACGCTGGCAATCGGCGTTGTCACTCCCTCGGAATACGAATTCGCTGACATACGTGAAATCACCGAATTGGCTGCTGAGGCGCGGCGCAAAGATACGTTGGGCAGCCAATAACGAGGCCGCAACCTCATGATGCCCGATGCCGTCCCTCTGGGAACTCTGCTGATGGTGCTAGGGTTGGGCTTTGGGGCCCTGACCCTGGTCGCGGCGCGCTTCCTGACCGGGCGGCACAGAACCGCAGCCCCTGAAGTGGATTGGTCCTCTGCGCTCTCCGGAGTGGAGAAGCATCAGGATGCCGTCCTGGTCGTGGAACCCGGCGGGCGCATCCTGTACGTCAACACCCAGGTGCAGGAATGGTTTGGGCTGGAGGAACCCAGCCTTGAGCGGTATGCGCGTCGAACGCGTCCCAGTGAGGCTTTCCTGGGGGTGTGCGCGACCGAGAGTCAGGCGCGCTTCTTTGTTGCCGGCAAACTGGTGGAAGCCTCTTCCCATCTGGTGCCCCATCCTACCCTGGGAAAGGTGATGGTCGTTTCCATGCGCAGGCCGCGCATTGCCGCTGTGACCGGGGGCCAGGGCGGCGCCTCAGGGCAAACCATTGAAATGCTGGCAGAACTGAGCCAGAGCATGGCTGCCAGCCTGGACCTGGATACCACCTTGCGGGCTATTCTGGATGGGGTGGAACATCTTATTTCCAGCGATTTTGCAGAAATTACGGTGTGGGACCCCGATAAGCGGCATCTCGTCCCCTATCGCTTTGTAGGGACCGCCACTGGCGAGCAGCGCATGGAACGCACCGACCAGCGATACAACGCCGAAGATGGCTATTCCGGATACCTGATACGCGAGCGCAAGATTTTGCGCGTCGCCGATGTGGATACCTTCCGGGATGCGCATCCCGTTGTGGACAGGCGGCGCTATCCCTTCCGCTCGTATTTGGGGGTGCCCTTGCTCGTGGGAGGGGAATTGGTTGGAACGCTGGAACTGGCCGCCATTGAGCCGGACGCATTTTCCCAGGCGGATGAGGATGCCCTCCAGATGCTTGCCGGACAGGCTGCTATTGCCTTGCACAACGCCATCCTGTTCCGGGAAGAGCGGCGGCAAAGTCTGGAGTTGAGCGGGCTGGCGCATCTGGCGCGGGTCACAGCCTCTATCCGGGATACGGAAGACCTCTTCTCCCGGCTGATAGAGAGCATTACGCCTCTCTTTGAGGTGGAAATCCTGGGGGTATTGCTCTACGATGATTTCCGCCGCCGCCTGGCGGGACAGTCTCCCTTTATAGGGTTGCCTGACGATTTTCTTGCCCTCTACCAGGTTGAGATTCCCTCCGATAGCGAGGCCGAAGGTGTGCTCCTCTCTCAAAATCTGATTGTGGCTCAGGAACCGGCTTCACATCCCGACTTGCGGGCCTTGGGGCTGCATCACATCGCGCAAGCCTCCGGTATGCGGCAGACGGTTCTCGCCCCGCTCACCGCGGGAGGGCGTGTCCTGGGGTATCTGCAAATTGCCAATAAACGGGATGGCACCGCCTTCGAAGACGACGATATTCGCCTGATTTCTATTGTGGCCGCCCAGGTGGGACCTTTGCTGGAGAATGTCAGCCTGTTGCAGGAATCCCGGCGACGGGCGCAGCGCTCAGATGCTTTGCGGCGCATCGCTTCGCTGGCTGGCTCTGCTGCCACGCTGGACGAGATTCTGAAATTCTCCCTGCAGGAACTGGTACGCCAGGCACAGGCAGATGTGGGGGTTATCTTTTTGCTGGATGAACCTTCGGGGGTGCTCCAAATCCACGAGGCCTCGCTTTTCGGTATCGAGCCGGAGAAATTACCGCCGCCGCGCCGAGTCTTCATGGATTCCTCCCAGTATCACGCCACGGTAACCGGCCAGGGACGGCACATGCTCTGGGCGCAAGCCGGGGAAAGCGAAACGGCGGATTCTCCCTACCGTTCCATCCTGCAAGGGCTGGATGCCCAATCGCTGCTGGGCGTACCGTTGGTGGTGCGGGACCGCAGCGTTGGCGAAGTCTTACTC
>DRKV01000350.1 GCA_011051635.1 Chloroflexota bacterium
AGCCGCTCGCGTGGCCGAAGCCGCCTCCCTGCGTCTGGAGGGGGCAGAATCCATCCGGGATGGGTTGGTCAACGCCCTGCGGGAACGCGAGATGCTGCTCATTCTGGATAACTTCGAGCGCCTGCTCACCCCCCAAGGCGGAGGCGCGGGACTGGCGGCTGCTCTCTTGAAGGGCGCCCCCAGGGTCAAACTTCTGGTCACTTCCCGCCAGCGCCTGAATTTATACGAGGAAACGGTCTTCGACCTCTCCGGGCTGTCCCTGCCGGACGAATCAAATCCCTCTGAAGAGACCGATGCAGTGCGGCTCTTTCTCCAGGCGGCCCGCAAAACGGGCGGGGAACTCGCCCTCCGTCCCGAGGAACTGGCCTGTGTGGGCCGCGCCTGCCGTCTGGTGGACGGTATTCCCCTGGCAATCGAACTGGCGGCGGGCTGGGCGCGGCATCATTCCCCCTGCGAAATCGCAGAACACATCGCGCACGACCTGGACTTTTTGCAATCGGAGTACCGCGACCTGCCGCAGCGGCACCGTAGTCTGCGGGCTGTCTTCACCCATTCCTGGACACTGCTCTCCCCTGCCGAGCGGGATGCCCTGGCGCGTTTCGCCCTCTTCCGCAACGGGTTTACGCTGGAGGCCGCCGAATCTCTGCTAAAGGGAGCCGCCGAAGCGCTGCTGCGCTCCCTGGAGGAGAAGTCGCTGCTCCAGCGGCAGCCTCCCGGACGTTACGCCATCCACCCCCTGATGCAGACCTACGCCGCCGAAAAATTGCGCCAAAATCCCGCCGTGGAAAGCCGCAGCCGCGCCGCGCACGCTCGCTTTTACCTGGGCTGGCTATCCTCCCTGGGAGATGGCGAGACGCCCGAACAGCGGGCGGCCATTCGGAAAGACCTGGAGAATATCCGCGCCGCCTGGACGTGGGCGGTGGAGAACGAAGCCTGGGGTCTCGTCGAGGCCTCCGTGCGGGTGCTGCACGGTTTTTACAGCATCCAGAGTTGGTTCCTGACCGGAATTGCCATGTTTCAGGAGGCGGTAGATGCCCTGGGGCTTCCCGCTCCGGAGCACATGGCGCTGCGCTGCGATTTGCTCTCCCGCAAGGCGCGCATGTGCATCCATATCGGGCGGCTGGAGGAGGCTCGCTCTGATTTGCGCGACGCGCTGGCTGCCCTGGAAAGCATCTCTGACCCCACCCGCCGTTCGGTTGTACTGGGGTATCTGGCTATCTCGCATTTCTACGCCGGAGAGTACCAGCAGGCGGTGAACCTGGCGGAAGAGAGCCGCCGCCTGGCAGAGCAAAGCGACGACCGCGACGGAGTTGCCTTCGCTTTGACCTTCTTGGGGTCTTGTTACAAGGCTTTGGGGCGGTATCCCCAGGCCGAGCAAGCCTTTCAGGAAGCGCTGGCGCTCTCTCGTGTTTTGGGCAACGATGTTGGGGCGGGAATGCTGCTCAACAATTTGGGCAACCTGGCGCAGGTACAGGGGGATTACGCCGCCGCGCGGGAGTACTACCGGGAGGGCAGTGCCTTGTTCGCCACCCATGAACATACCCACGGAGCGGCTACCCTGCTTGCCAACGCCGGAAGACTGGCGCTGCGGCAGGGGCAGCCCGCCCAGGCTTGCGAGATGCTGGAAGAGAGCCTGAAGCAAAAACGCCGCATCGGAGACCGGCGCGGCATGGGGGTTTCTCTGGTCGCTCTGGGGGAGGCCCGCCTTGCTTTGGGAGATTTTCCGGGAACGCGGGAAGCACTGACCGAGGGGCTGCAACTCGCCCTGGAGAGCGGCGACCGCACGCTCACGTTGGGGGCGCTGACCCTGGCGGGGGCGTATCTGTTACAAAATGGAAACGTCTCCTGGGGAACGGCGCTCTTGAAGTACGTGGAGACGCATCCGGCGCTTTCAGAAGAGACACGTTCCCAAGTGGTCTCGTTGCTCCCGCAAACAGCGGAAGCAGATGTAATGATGCCATGGGGGGAAAGTACCTCGCCGGAGGCGGTAGCCGCCTGGGTGAGGGTTCAATCTCTGGGGTGAGGCTGCCGGGTGCGCCTGAAAGAAGAAGACGCGTTTACTGCGTAACGATGTACCTCCAATGTTGAAGGGAGGGGGCAATCTGGTCTCTTCCCCTGTTCTTTGCCAGATAGAGCCGTTGGTCGGCCAGGTCCACCAGGGCGTAGATTTCATCTGCCTCGTAGGGAAACAGGGCAATCCCCTGGCTGACGGTGGGCGCCGGGATGGAGTTTCCGTCTCGGTCTTGCAGTTGTAGCGCCCGCAGGGTTTCAGAAATCCGCTGCGCTACCCGGTAAGCCTGCACTCCGTTGGCACCGGGCAGGGAGATGGCGAATTCTTCGCCTCCCCAGCGTCCTACCAGGTCGGTTGCTTTGAGGTGCCGCCGGATGATGTCGCTGAAGTGAATGAGTACCTGGTCTCCCACCAGATGCCCGTAAGTGTCATTGTAGGACTTGAAGAAGTCAATGTCCAGCATGATGAGGGCTAAGGAGCGGTTTTCCGCTTTCATCTGCCGGGCCTGTTCTTCCAGAGCCAGGAGAAAATAGCCGTGGTTGTAAACCCCTGTGAGGCTGTCGCGGTGGGATTGCTCCTCCACTTCCGCGTGATGATAGGCGTTATCCAGGGCCAGGGCGGCCTGTTGGGCGATGCTTTCCAGTAATTCCAGGTCATCGGGCCGGAAAGCGTTGGGGCGGTAGGATGCTACCGCGACGATACCCAGGGTATGGCCTCCCGCCTCCATAGGAGTTCCCATCCACGAGAGGCTCATCTTATCTTTCCCAATCGTGACGGGAGTCAACCCCAGGGCGGGAAGTTCTTTCGGGACGTTGGCAATCAGCCGCGAGCGACGTTCCTTCACCACCAGGGCGGTCAGGCTGTTTTCGGGGCGCAATTCCTCCGGTGGATAAAATATGCCGTCATCGTAAAGAACTTCCAGGCAAAGCCTGCCGTCTCGGTGGATGCCGACGTAATAGGTGTCTGCTTCCAGCGTGTCTCGAATAGCCGCACTCAGCAAATTGACGACCTCCCGCGGCTCGATGGTGGAGCCAACCTTGCGCGCTACGTGATTGATGGCCTCCAGGTAGGAGATTTTGCGATTGAGCAGCGCGCCCACCCCTGAAACGGTCTCTGTGAGTACCAGGGAGAAGAAGGGAATGGCAATCAGCAGAAAGTCGTGTTGCAACAGCAGAAAAGACTTTTGATAAACGAATATCCTGGGCAGGGTGTTGTTTGTCAGAAACAGGTAGGCCGGCTTCCTTCCAAACAGGATGGCAACCAGGATGACGGTGATGCTGCTCATCAGCACGTCGAACAGCAGTCCAATAGGGGGAAAAGGCAGCGAGAGAACAGGTATCAAGGCCGCATGACCGACCACGATAACCCATCGCATCCAGGCAAACCGCTCGGCATAGGGAAAAAGAATGCGAAGCAATACCCATCCGTACAGCGTAAACAGCAGACTTCCGCCCAGGTAAATGGGACGTTCCTCCACGGACACCCAGGGAGACAACCCAACGACAAACAAACCCAATCCGAGGATGAGCATCAGCCACAGGATGGGCGAGGTAATCCGCCTCCGCTCTGCAGGGGTCAGATGGCGAAATGAGGTATGGAAGAATGAAACCATATGCGAAGAAATGAAATAGGGTGCACCGATAAGCAATTGTACCCCATCCTGCGGGTTGCCAAATCAGACCGAAACAGGCTGGTTTCGCGGTAAAATAAAAACGTTATGGTTATGCTGACGCGGGAACAACTGGAAGACCGTCTGGCCGCCCTGCATCAGGCCAGCATTGAATTGGTGGGAGACCTCTCGCTGGATACCCTCCTGGAGCGCATCGTCACCCTGGCTTGCCAACAGGCTGAGGCCGCTTACGGCTTGCTGGCCCTGGTGGATGAGGAGGGGCGGATAAACCGCTTTGTCCAGCACGGCATGACGGAAGAAGAAGTTGCCCGCATTTCTCGCCCTCCTCAGGGAAAGGGGCTGCTGGGAGCGTTGGCGCGCCAAAAGCAGCCTATCCGCCTGGCCGACATCGCCTCCGACCCGCGCCGCGTCGGCTTTCCCGAAGGGCATCCGCCCATGCGGAGTTTCCTGGGGGTCCCCATCGTGTTGGGGGAGACTCTCCTGGGGTTACTCTACCTGACCGAGAAACGCGGTTGGTCATCTTTCACCGAGACAGACCAACGCGTCATTGAAGTGCTGGCCTCCTATGCCGCCCATGCTATTTCCAACGCCCGCCTCTATCAGGCCGTTTTGGAGCGGGACCGGGAACTGGTGCAGCGCAATGAAGACCTTTCGCTCACCAACGACATCGCCGTGACGCTCTCCAGTTCCCTGGAACTGGAGCAGATTCTCGATAAAAGCCTCCAGCGCGTCATGGAATATCTCAACGTGGAGGCCGGGGAAATCTGGCTGTGCGAAGAGGGCAGCGCCTACTTGCGGATGGCGCTCCACAAGGGGGAAGCGGCGGCTGCTTTCTGGTCGCGGGATGCGTTCCGCCTGGGGGAGGGATTTATCGGACTGGTAGCCCTCCAAAAGGAAATCCTCATCAGCACCGACCTGGCGCACGATATGCGCTATCTGCGGACTTCGGTCGTGGAAGCCGGCTTCCGCAGCATGATAGGCATTCCTTTGATGGCCCAGCAGGGGCGGGTGGTCGGTGTGTTGGGGCTGGTCAGCCGCAAGCACCGCACCTTCGAGCAGCGGGAAATCAACCAACTGCGCCTGATTGGGATGTGGGCGGGCATCTCCATCGAGAACGCCTGGCTTCACCGTCGGGCCAGGCAGGTCGCCGTCCTGGAAGAGCGGGAACGCATCGGCATGGATTTGCACGACGGCATCATCCAGTCCATTTACGCCGTCGGCCTGGTGCTGGATTACGCCCGCCTCTCCCTGCGCGAAAATCCGGTTGATGCCTTGGCGAAAATTGACCAGGCCATCAACGGCCTCAACCGCGCCATCCGCGACATCCGGGCCTACATCCTCGACCTGCGTCCCCGCCAATTCCGGGATAGCGAGACCCTTTCGCAAGGCATCCAGCGTCTGGTGGACGAATTCCGCGCCAACAGCACCACCGAACTGGCCTTCTCCCTGCCGGAGGAGGATTTCGAAACCCTGCCGCCTGCCAGCGCCACGGCCTTGTTTCACATCTGCCAGGAGGCGCTTGCCAACATCGCCAAACACGCCCAGGCCGCCAAAGCCTCGGTCACTTTGTGGGGCACGCCGGAGCGCGTCTTGCTGGAAATCAGCGACGACGGGCGCGGCTTCGATTTGGG
>DRKV01000351.1 GCA_011051635.1 Chloroflexota bacterium
CCATGCCGCATAAACTATCATCCAGAGCGTGATGGACAGGGCGGGAGCCAGCACCAAGAAAATGATGTAAGATAACTCGTTAACATCCATTATGTGGCCCAAAAGAACAGAAGCAACACGCTTTATCGAATGTATCCTCTACGGTACAGCAGACGACTGCCCTAAACGCTTGCCATGCTGTCAGAATAGAACAAGACGACAGAATTTCTTTCCGGCGCTAAAACAACAAGCCACTCGCATCATCGTCTTCATCCGACCGTGGCAAGAAACACTTCTACGACACGCGGGTCAAAATGCTTACCGGCCTGCGAACGGATATATTCCATAGCCTTCTCTCTCGACCACGCCTCCCGATAGGGCCGGTCCGACCCGGTCAGGGCATCCCAAACATCCACAACCGCAAAGATGCGGGCCGACAGGGGGATTTCCTCACCTTTGAGCTCGCGCGGATAGCCCGTGCCATCCCATTTCTCGTGGTGACAATAGGGAATATCCAAAGCAGGATGTAAAAAGGTAATGGGAGAGAGCATGTCGCGAGCGTACTGGGGATGCTGACGCATAATGCTCCACTCCTCCTCAGTAAGGGGCCCCGGTTTAAGCAAAATGTTATCGGGAATACCCATCTTCCCAATGTCGTGTAAGAGTGCTCCACGGCGCAAATGAGCCAACATCTCTCCCTCAATCCCCATAGCGCGCGCCAGTCGTACTGTCATTTCGGTAACCCGGCGCGCATGCCCCTCCGTCTCCCGGTCGCGAAGTTCCAGGGCGCGTGCCCAGCCCTCCAGCGTACTGTCGTAGGCTCGTTCCAGTTCCCGGTGAGAATGTCGCAACTCTTCGGCTAGCACGGCGCGGTGCATAGCGCTGGCTGCCATGTCGGCAACAGAAACGAGCAGGCGCTTCTCTTCTTGGGTAATCGTTCCCCGACGGCCTATTCCCAGTACGCCGAGATACCGCTTCTGAACGATGAGGGGGATGAAGGCAAAAGCGGGGGTGTTGCCTATCACCGCCAAATCGTAGGGAGTGAGCAAAGGGTCGTCCTTACCTTCATCGCTCACATAGGGTCTGCCCATCTCGAGAACTTTCCAGAGGATGCTCTCTCCTTCTGCCAGATGCTCGCCGGTTGCCTTCTCCCATCCTCCCAAAGCCAGTTCTACCGTGATGGTTGCAGTGGATGATTCGCGCCAGGCCAGCAAGGCACTGGTAGCCTGAAGCAAATCGAGAAGTTGGTCCAGAATAATGGGAGGTATCTCGGCGCGGGTTTGGGCCATGCGTAAGGCCGCCGAGACCAGAGTCACGGCAAGCAACTCTTTGTTGCGCCTTTGTTCCGCTTCCATCAAACGGACATTGCCAACCCCCGCCGCCAGGGAGCGGCCAATCTTGCGGGCGATGTCTACGCATTCCTGGGAATACGCTCTCGCCTGGATGCCGCCCAAATTTAAAGCGCCAATCAACCGCCCCCGAGTAACCAATGGAACACTCAGAAAAGAGCGTATTCCTTTCTGTGCCAGCAACATCTCCATGGGAGTCAGTTCCGAGGCAACGTGCAAGTTTTCCACCCAATGAATCGAATACTTGCGCGAAGAAGCCGCTACTCTAAAGTTGCCCATCGGGAGATGCTCTTTTTCTTTGTACGCTTCTATGCTGTTCGAGCGTACAGCCAGTATACAGGCATCATCGGACTCCGGATTGAACAATGCCACACTGGCCCACTGGCACCACGGCATCAGGCGAACCGAGTTTTGCAGGATAACCTGGGCCACAGATTCGACGGACCGGGCCTCCAGAACTTGGATATCAATCTCGTGAAGGATACGCAATTGTTCTACATATTGTGCAGTATATTTCCCCCCGGTTTTTTCAGGCGCATGAAAAGGGTGAGGCGTACTGACGGCTTCACAAGTGGTCTCGCTGATATTATCCGGCATGGTACTCATGTTATTTGGAGGTTGCTTCTTGTCTTCGTCCTCGCACTGACGAGAATGACGTGGTCATTCTTGCCAGCCTTGTGGTAAGTTCTTCGTCAATATCAATCATCTTCGTATTGCCGGGATAATCGGCTTCCTGAATGGTGGTTGCCTGATTCAAGACGTTAAGCACTTGAACGATACGATTTATTTCTTGTCGCAGTACGTTAGCAGACTTGCTCAACCACGGAGGTCTGATTTCCTCCGGAAGATTTTCCCCTTTCTCTTTGAGAAAGTTGGCAAGCATAATTATCACGGTCAGAGAATTGTTGATGTGGTGGGACAACGTTGTGACTGTTTTCCTCAACGTCTCGATGGTAACGGATGTGCGCATACGCTCATACAGACGCGCATTTTCCACTGCCACGGCGACGGAAGACGCTAGTGTTTCCAGAATCTGGAGGTCGGACGAATCGAAATACTCTTTTCCCCCGACTGGATTGAGCACTTCAATTACACCTACAGCCTTGCCATGCACAGTTAAAGGGACGGCAAGAATAGAGCGGGTAAAAAAGCCGGTGTGACGCTGGTCTGCATCAGGGAAAAAACGCTCGTCTTCATAGGCGCGGGTCACCAGCACAGATTTCTTGTGTTGCAGGGCCCATCCGGCAACCCCCTGTCCCGGGGATAAACGAATTTCCCGGTTCTTTTCCACAGTCCCCCGCAAAGACACCTTTGATACCAATTCTCCGGTTTGTTCTTCCAACAAGAAGAGGGAGCCTGCTTCCACACGCATAACCTGATTGATGCCTTCCATCAACCGCCGTTGGGCATCTCTCTCATTCAGAGTCGCCGTGATGGCACGGCCGACTTTATCGAGTGCTTCCCACGCCTGAATCCGCTCTTGAAGTTCACGATTGGCTTTTGCCAAGGCGGCAGCCATTTGTTCGCGTTCTTCTTCCCAACGCGCCTCTGCCAATACCTGGTCAAGGGTCCGCAATATCTCATCTATCGTAAAAGGTTTCTGTAAATAGTCTCTGGCTCCCAACCGAAAGGCTTCCAGGATTGTCGCTGGCTCTGCATGAGAGGTAATCATGATAACCGGCACAGTATGATGCTCCTCCCGCAGGGCACGCAACACGTCAAGGCCGGAGATACCCGGGAGATTGATATCCAGCAATATCAAATGGGGGTGGAGTTCCTTCACAGTGGGCAAAACAGCCTCCCCCTCGTCTACCGTTACTGTTTGATATTCCGCCGCCCCCAGAGATGCGCGCAAAAAATAACGCATTTCAGGAGAATCATCAACGATTAAAATCGTCTCTCTAGCCATTTGGTCTACTGTCCTGGACATCTAAGAGAAAACATCCTCGGTATTTGCAGTTCCTCCTGCAGACACCACTACATCAACTTGGGCTGAGCGTCATCTACCGGGCCTTGTATCAGACTGTTTACTGGTTATAGTTTCAAGAACTCTGTAGGGCACTTACCCCGCTCAGGAAGCATTTGGGCACTAAAGGCATAAAGTGTTTCGTTGGCAAGCGTTTCGGTAATGACGGAGCGTCCAAAGGCCTTGCGCAGAAACAGGTACCTCGATGAAAAGAACAAGGCTTGAAGCGGCGCTTCGTAATGGAGGCTTAAAGGGTTGTTTCTTTTCACCACCAGCAAGCGGGTAGGGTTGCGCAAGTCTACCGCCATAGATACCATTTTCCCCTCCAGCAAACGCATCTTCTCGCGAACCTGTAGCAAGTATCGACCATTCAACGACGGGGGAAGAGAGTCCAGTAGGCGGAAGATGATTTCGCTATCTACATCCCCTCGTCGAGGCAGGCGGAGTTCTGCAAACAAGGCATCGTCGTTGAGAATGTTGCCATTGTGAACGCCGAGAGTGTACATCCCTTGCAACGGGTGATTGTTGTCATTGTTCCACTGGCTACCCTTAGTTGGCATGCGGGTGTGCCCCAACAGGCATACCGTCTCTGGCCCTACAGATGCCAAAATTTTCTGATAGGCATCCATGTGTATCAATTCAGAGGCAGGCACAGGGTGTTTGAGAACTTGAAAACTACCGTCGCGTCGAATCAGAGCCACACCAGATGCGGCCCGGCCACGCTCCTCGTTGAAAAGCAGATTTTGGCTGAAAATGGTGCGTATCGCCTGCCATTCTTCGTCGGTACGTTGTTGGGGATATAACAATGTTGCTGCGATGCCACACATACTTTACCTCTTGAAAACCATCGTTCCTTGCCGCTCGTCCCACCGTACCCCGCGCAAAACGTCCAGCCGGTTCAGGCGACGCTCCAATTCTTGCGGGGTCAGAAAAAGGTCGCTGGCTGCCTGCCACTGCCAGGCCTCAACAGAATCCGAGGCAGACCACTCGCCCAATTCAATGCGTTGCATTAGACGGTAGTCAATTTCATCCAATCCCAAATCATCAACCGCTGTCCGTGCCGCAAGGCGCTCTTCAATGGTATCCCAACCGTGACCAGAGGAACGCATCAAGGACATGGGAGTTTCGGCCAGAGCCAAGAGCACATCCAACCCAGGATTATCCGTAAAGTGGTCGAATATCGGCACCAATAAATCCAGCATTTCGTAGCATCCCTGCCGCAGTTCTTCTATGATTTCGTCGGTGATGCCGCTTGTATCGCTGGTAGCCAATTTGCCGTCGTTGTTGCTCAGCAAATTGAGAATTTCGACTTTGCGTTGCCAAGAGACTGTCTTCCCAACATGCAGAATTCCGTATTGGCTTAAGTCAACGGCTTTGAGAGCCAGTGCCAGGAAAAGAAAGGTTTGGGCGGTGATGGCTGTCGGAGAAAGGTGAGCATCAGGAAAGCGAAATTCTACATGAAAGGGGAGAACGTCGCCCCGAGGAGTAAAACTCAGATGTTCCAGATTCAGAAAGTTCTGGTGTTCGGGAACAGGGCGGCTTGCCTTGAGCGTTTGTTGAATGGCCTTCATGCTCATAGAGCCGGGGGAAAGACGCACCATTTCCAGATGGCTGTTGTGGTTGCGCCGCCGGGTAAGAGCGTTACGGCTGCTGCCAGCGCTGTTCATAAACTTCAGTTCGGGGGCGTAACGGCGCACCAGATTCCACAAATTCGCCAGGATGATTTCCGGTACGGGTTCTGCCAAGCCGGGCGTAAGCAGGTGAAAATGCAAGCCACAAGTAGGACGAGGGCGAGCGCCGTGTTTCTTGAGCACTTGCATGATGTCCGTGTATTGTTGCTGCAAGGCGCGAAAATAAGGCTGCCGCCCGATGATGCGAATTTCAATGCCGCAATGCTCGGTTTGGATGTCCCAGACTCCGCTCTTCCCCAGCCGTTCCAGACTGCCAGATGGAGATAGGTCCCGTCGGACAGCCTCCTCGAATGCAGGGCGTTTAGCCCCTTTGCGGGGGGCGACCTCCAGTTCTGTGCCGATTTTCACCACCCGATAGAGCAGGTCTTTCCAATAATCGGCTTGTAGAGGAGAAATGGTGTCTTCTCGGCGGAAAATCAACGGGGCTTTCATAAACTCTCTTTGCAAAGTGTCGTATACTACGCGCGCCGCGCGGGGAATCTAACCTCCGCGCGACGCGAAGCGAATATTATTTCTTACCGAGCATCTGAAACTGCAAAAGACAACGATGTTCTTCCAAGTCGACGTCGAACTTGCTGATGCGCGTTTTCATCCCCATGCGTTCTCGCAGAGCGGCGGCGGAGATGTTGAGATAAGGACACACGAAAGGCTTGATGCCTGCTTCGACCAAATCTTTCTCCACGTGAAGCAATACACAGTGCTCAACCACAAAATCGACATTCTCGTCGTTTTTTGTGACATCGAAGCGGGCTGCAATACCAAATTCATCGATGAAAATTCGCCCAATTTCGGTGAGTATGTTCTGAGGGTCCTCGTCGGCTATTTCCAGGCCCATGTTCTTCTCCAGCAAGGCCAGCATTCCGTCTCCGACAGCGTTAGTAGTTGCCAAAGCGGATTCACCAAACAAATCCCACAGGCCTTTTTCCAGGCCGTAAATAATCATGGCATTGATGCGTGCCAGATTTCGTTTCTTTTCCTCTTCAGTAGCCATTGTGTATCTCCGTATGAATGTTGAGTTGGTTTGGTTAGGGAACGTAGCAAATGATGGTTGTATGTCAGCAGAACAACTTTCGGCAATTTGCGAGAAGGCTAATGCGGAATGGCGTCCCAAATTTGGTCGGCGTATTCGTCCATCAGCATGCGGACAACACCCAGGGTAGCCTCTGGAGTAACGGTTATGGCCCAGTAGTAAGAGCCATCTCCAATGAAACGGGTGAGAATATAGGTCTTATCTGTCGTGACCAGGCTGTCTTCTACCTCTCCCATTTTTACTTTGGTGGCCACTTTGGTAGCCAATTTCATCACCATGGCGAAGCGAGCCGAAGCCGCATCCGCATTGAAGTCAGGATTTGCAGAACTACCGGCTATGGACATGCCATCCATGCCAACTACGTCGGTGGCAATGAAGTCACTACCCAGTTGGTTTCTCACGTCGATTAGAATATCATCAAGTTTTGCCATTGTCTGTCTCCTTTGTGCTATCGCGGCATTGCGGCAATCAATTTTTCGGCAAATACACGGTTGTAAAGGCGCATCTTCCCCAGATTGGTCTTGCTGCGGTCCGCGCTCATCCCCAGGAAATATTGCGTGTTTCCCAAGAAGTGCAGCAACAAGTACGCTTTGTCGGTGGTCAGCAGGTAATCCTGCACAGTTCCCGCGTCCAGTTTCTCGGTACTGGTTTCCACCAATTTGATGAGCAGGGTCATCTGGGCGCTGATTTGCTCGATATTTACCGGGCCTCGGGCAACATCCGCGACCGGCAGGCCATCCATGCCGACCACCGCCGCGGCTAGCAGGCCGGGGACTTCTTCGGTCAATTCCATAAGAATTTCTTGCATATTCTGAGCCATAGTATCCTCCGTACTTAGGTCTTCCGTCTCCGGAAGATTTGATTTTTCAAAGCCAAACAATTCGCCAACATCTTCTGGCAAAGGGAGTTGGCCGGGAGCGGGTTCTTTTGGGTTGCTTTTTTCGTCCAATTGGTGTAGTCCCCCCAAAAGTAAATCCGAACAACGTGCGTTAATGGTCTGGGTCGGGGTGAGGATGCCAGATTCCAACGTGAATACCCCAGAATCCCATCCCAAAATTTCATAAAACACCTCCTGTCCTGATTTCTCACCTTGCGTCACGTGGACGATGACGCCACCGTCGAAGAAAACCTGTGCCGTGCGGCCCCGACTGCTCACAGTCAAACGCCCAGTCATTCCAGACTGGCAATTGAGTTGTATCAAGTCGGTTAACGAAATTTCTGAAAGATTACCTTGGACAGCCATGTCA
>DRKV01000352.1 GCA_011051635.1 Chloroflexota bacterium
CGCTGTTCGCTGTAATGCACAATCGAGGCCGCCTGCACATCCGCTCCCAGCAGGAGGAGTTTACCGTCCAGTTCCAGCAGCCGCTCGAAGGCGGAACCGGGGTCGAAGGCCGAGGGAGTGTCGCGCCCGCACAGGTCGGCGGCGTACCGCCCCGTCACGGCCAGCGACTGCATAGGGTGGGGGGTGCGGCAAGCCTCCGGAAGGCGGCGCACATATTCGGAGAAAGCACCCATCCCGACGGCGGGGGTCTCCCAGGGGTCGTAGTTCTCCCCGCGGGCGAAGGCAAAATTGAAAGTCGGCACTGCCAGCGTCCCCTTCTCCGGCAAATCAAGGAGGGCAGCCAGGACTGCGTAATACATCCCTGTCCCCCCTTCGGGACGCCCCAAAAAGTGCAGCGCCGAATGGCATAAGACCGTATCCCCGCCTTGCAGTCCAAGTCGTTCCAGCAAAGCGGCCAGGGTCTCAAAGGAAAGCGTCTTCATCATTCCTCATTCTGCATTCTGCATTCTGCATTCATCATTCTGCCTTCCTCACTCCCGATACTCCTCCCACAACAGCCGCCCCACCCGAAACTCCAGTTGAAAGCCCATCCGCTCGTAGAGTTTCCAACTGGCCTCGTTATCGCGCAGCACCTGGATTTCCACGGAATGCACCCCCTGCCCGCGCAGCCAGTCCAGCGCCAGACGGGAAAGTTTGTCGCCGATACCCTTGCGGCGGGCCTTTTCTACAATCCACATATCGCTGAGTTCCCCCACCAGCACGCCGCCCATGTGCGCCGGGACGCGCTTCACGCGGCAGAGCATGAAGCCGACCACTTCGCCGTCCATCTCGGCCACGAAGACCTGACTGAAACGCCCCAGCGTGCGGCGGAAAGAATCCAGCCACACCTGCCCGACGTTCTCCGGATGCGGCAGGCGGTAGCCCATCTCGTAGAAGTAGGCGTTCAGGCGGGCGTACATCGCCGCCAGGACGGGGAAATCCGCCTCCGTTGCGGTGCGGTAGGTCAGCATGGCGACCTCCTTAGCCCGCGACCCCGCGGCGGACGGCCTCCGGCCAGGCGTTTTCGTCGAAGCCGTACTGCGCCAGGAAAGCGAAGGCCATGCGCTCCAGGCCAAAGGCCACGCAGCCGGTATGCACCGGCGAACCGTCCGCCAGGGTGATGTTCAGGTGGCGTCCGAAGAAATCCTGATGGTAGTTGTACGACCCCACCGCCAGGGTATCGTCCTTGAAGGGCAGGCGGGCGCGAATCTCGAACTTCAGGTCAAAAGCGCTCTGGAAAGCGGCCTGCTTGCGGAACTCGCCCACGAAGAAGGGGTCGTTGGCGCTCTCCACCCGGTAGGCCAGCCCGATTTCGGCAAAGACTTTCTCCATCCGCCGGCGGGCGGTCTCGCGGTTCTCCAGCACGAAGTCCTTCTCCCCCACGAAAATCACCTCCCGCATGGTGAAATTCCACAGGCGCTCCAGCGAATTCAGGTTGCTGGATTCGTAGCGGAAGCAGTTCCCCACCGCGGTGGCGGTCACGCTCTCGGCGGGCAGGGGGTTGTCGGCCAGGGAAAAATACAGGTGGTAGCACACCGCCGGGGAGAGCAGGGTCTCCACCTCGGCATAGGTTCCCTCCGGGGTACGCAGGATGCCGTGCTCGTCGCAGGCCGCGCTTTCCGCAAAGTGGTTGATGACGTCCAGGTCGGAGCGCAGGTGCGTGACGAAGGTCAGCGAGTGAGGGAAAGCCCGAAAATAGTTGACCCGCGCCAGATTTCTGGCCGGGACCAGCGTGGGGAAGCGGTAGGGCTGCGCCCCGAAGGAGGCAGCCAGTTCCTCGAAGCGGCTCTCGAAGTAGGCCACCAGACGGGTCAGGAGCGGCCCCAGGGTGTAGATGCCCGCCGCCTCCTGAAAGACCTCGCCGCGGCGTTCCAGTTCCGGCATCGGGTCTTCCCGATAGGGAACCGGGCGGTCGAGGTAGTCTTCCAGGATTTTGATTTTGGGACGCAGCGCCCCGCGGGCCATTGCCGCCACCACCTGCTGCACCTTGTCTTCCAGGATTTCCCGTTCTTCGGGGGAGAGCGGCGCGCCCACCTCCAGGGTGATACGGTCTCCCTGAGGGGATACCGCCCCCCGCAGGATGCGCTCGTCCACATAGGCCAGTTTGGATTGCACCTGCCCCGTGAGGTGCGCCGGAATGGATACCGCGGGGGCGAAAGAAATTTCAGCCATGCGTTTTCTCCTGCAAATGTTCCACAATCAAAGGCACGCTGGTCAGCGCCCCGATGGTCTCCGCGCTGACCTCCACGCCGAAACGCTCTTCCAGCGCCAGCATGATTTCCATGTGCCCCATCGAATCCCATTGGGGCAGGTCGCCGAAAGCGGTTTCGGGGGTGATTTCTTCGGCGGAGACCTGCAAAGCCTCCGTCACGAGGGTTACGACCTGAGCGGTGAGTTCATCTGTCATAGGTTGCTCCATGTTATCCCTCACCCTGGCCCTCTCCCTAAGGGAGAGGGAAAAGCGGGGGTACATTCGTGTCCATTCGTGTTATTCGTGGACCTATTCGCCCTATTCGCGGATAATTTTGCACACCCCCACGGGCTGGTACTGCGGCTCCCACTTGCCCCAGGGCATCCCGTTGTCGCCGGATTTGAAGTAGAAACCCGCCAGATTATCGCGCAGTTCGGCGCAGTGCTTCAATTTCTCGAAGAGTTCATCGTAGCGGGCGTAGTTGTCGGGCGTGTCGGGGGGCAGGTCGAACAGGCAGCGCAGGGAATCGGCGGTGTAGCACCAGCCCCGCGAGGCCTCGTGGAACCAGTCCGCTTCGCGGGCCGCGCCCAGGGTCGCCAGGAGCATCCCGCCGGGCTTGAGAACGCGGGTCATCTCGGCCACGACGCGGGGCAAATCCTCCGGCGGATTGTGCTCCAGCGCCGAGACAGCCACCACAGCGTCCAATGTAGCGTCAGGGATGTCCTCCAGCGCCATCAGGTTCTGATTGTACACCAGCACTTCGCCGGGGGCTTTGCCGCCCAGCGCGCCGGAGACCAGGGAGAGCAACCCCCGCCCGGCTTCCCTGATGCGTCCGCCCCGCAGCAAATCGAGAGTCACCGCGCCGGCGGGACGCAAATCGGAGGGGCGCAGGCCGCGCACGCGGTAGCGCCCGCGAAACCGCGGGGAAAGGTCGGCGCGCGAGCCGCGGTCAACGCTGTACACGGTGGCGCCCCGTTCGGCGAGATACCACTGCATCACGCCCACCCCCGCCCCGGCGTCCATGATGCGCTTGCCGCGGGCATCCCCCAGGTGAGCGAGAATCCAGGTCAAATCGAGCAGGTAATGCCAGCCGAATTCCAGTCCCAAGCCCTTCGCCAGACGGCGCAGGTCGTTCACCAGGGGACGGTGCTGGTCAAGAAGGTCTGTGGAGAGAATTTCAATCGTTGGTTGCATGAGGAACGTGCGGGGTGCGGGGTGCGAAGTGCGGGGGGCGGCGTCCACGGTCTACGGTCCACGGTCTATCGTCCACCGCCCACTATCCGCCATCTACGGCAGCAGGAAGGGTTTACCGCGCAGGATGCCGTCCACGAGGACGCGCATGGTGGGGTGATTCTCGGGGCGCAGTTGCCGCCAGGGAAAGGCTTTCAGACGCACCGCGCCGGGGATGGAGCCGGGTTCGAGGAAATCTCCAAAGGGGAGGGAAGCCTTGAACAACTGGTAGTACAAAAAACGCCGCGCGTTGCGGGGATGCTCTTCGGGCAGAGACACTTCATCGGCGGACAGGAACCGCTCCAAAAGGCGCATGTACCCGTCGCGGTCTTCGGGATAATGCACCACTTCGTAATCGGTGTACCGCGCCGCGGCGGCGGCCAGCACCGGCGCTCCCAGCAAAACGGCCTCCAGCCCGATGGAGGAGTTGTACACCAGCACGAATTTGGAGCGCCGAATCAGGTCGTAGGAACTGAGATACTCCCGCGAACCGACGAAGACCACGTTGGGGAGGGCCGCCACCCCGTTGCGCTCCACCCAGCCCCGGACGTGCTCGCGGGCCTGCTTGCGCGTGCCGGGGCGCATCTCGTCGGGGTGCGCCCGAATGACGAAGAGCGTCTCCGGATGGGCGCGCATCACCGGCAAAAGGGCATCCAGCCAGGCGAACATGTGCTCGAAATGCGTGTTGGCGAAGACCTGACTGGTATCGTAAATCACGTTGGTAAAGACGGGCACAATCTGGCGGAACTTCGCGGCCTTCCGCAAAAAAGCCTCGTCCAGCCCCTGCATCTCCGGCCAAAAACGGATGCCCGCCATCGTGAACTCGCCCTTGAAACGCTGCGACAGGTAAGCGTCCAGGCGGGCGTTCTGCCGGGGGGAAAGGGCAAAGTCGGCGGGGATGCCCAGCGGGTAGGTGGGTGCGGGCGCATCGGCGACGAAGAAGGCCGTGAAGGGCAGGTAACTGACCTCGTGGGTGATGACGCGCACCCCCATCTGCCGCGCTACCCAGCGGGCCGCCGCCTCCGGGAAAGCGATGCCGTTGAAGAGCACCGCCGCCTGCGGCTCCACCTGACGGAGAAAATCGGAGAAGGCGCGGGCGACGGCCCAGGCCGAGACGATGTACTCGCGCCACAAGAAGCGGGTCGCTTCATCGTCCCGGAGGTGATGGCGGCGCAGCGCCCAGCGCAGACCGGGGAGGGTGAACGCGCCCAGAGGGACAGCCGCTCCCAGGGATTTGCAGGGGTACGTGAAGGCTTCCAGTTCGGGCAATCCCAGCCCCGCGAGGGCGGCGCGCAGGTTGGAGGTTTCGCCCTCCCCGAAGGAAACCACGGGCGCGTTCCGCAAATAGCGGTTCGTGCCGCGGCGGCACAGGGAGCAGGGCGGCGGCTGATGCACGTCGTCGGGATTGGTGCCCAACATGCAGCGCGTCATCCCGCCCGTACAGGCGAAATGCACTACCGGGACGCCGGAAGCCTGCACGGCCATAGACGCCAGCAGGGAAAAGGCCGCGTTCTGACTGAGGTTCCCCAACCGCGTGGAGGCGTTGAAGAAGACCACCGGCGGCTGCTCTGGGCGCAGGGCGGCGTGCCGCGAGAGGTCGGCGCTCAGTTTTCGCAGGCGGTAGTCACCGGTCAGGTCGTAGATGCGGCGGGTGAGGGGGGGTATCATGTGTGGCGTATCACGTATCAAGTATCACGTGCCACGTGTCAAGTGCCAAGTGCTCTGTTCGTGTCCATTCGTGTCCATTCGTGTCCATTCGTGCCAATTCGTGCAATTCGTGTAATTCGTGGACCTATTCGTGCAATTCGTGTCAATTCGTGGACCGTTGGGCGGCGAAATAGGCCTCCGAGAGGCGCTGCATGGCAATCAGGTAGCCTTCGCCCTCCCGCTGGTGGCCGCGCCAGATTTCGGGAATCATGGTTCCGTTGTAGCCATCGATGACCCGGAAGAACTTCACCCAATCTATCGTGCCCTCGCCGATTTGCAGGCCCTCGCCATCCAGTCCGGCCCCGTCGGAGAGGTGCAGGTGGCGGATGTACGGCAACAACACCTTGACCTGTTCGTAGAAATCCACGTGCGCCCAGTTGCAGTACAGTTTGTGGTGCGAAGTGTCGTAGCACATGTTCAGCCCCATGCTCTCGATGAAGTCACGAATTTCGTAAGCATCCATGAAAGCATTGGTGAGCCACTGACCGCCGAAGTACCACGGGTGTGGAGGCAGGTTTTCCAGCAGGAGTTCCACGCCCTCGAAATCCAGTTCTTCCACCGAGCGGCGCAGATTGTCGTAGAGTGCCCGCCGGTCTTCGATGGGATGGTCGAGGGACATGGCGCCGGGATGCACGATGATTTTGGGCTTGCCGACGAAATACGGCGCCATTCGGCGGGTCACGTCGATGGATTTTTGCATCAGTTCCACCGAGGCGCGGCGGTGGCTCTCGTCCAGCGAGCACAAATCCACCAGGGAACGCTCCCAGAATTCGGGGGCATGCACCACCAGTTTGATGGGCAGGTCATCGCCGGGATATTCCTCGTCCAGGTCCTTGTCGGTGAAGTGGAATTCCAGCATGTGCGGCTTGTAAGCCAGCATGACGGGGTAGTCAATGTAGCGCACGGTGAAACCCCAGTCCATCGGGAGGGTGTGTTCGGCATCCAGTTCGATGACGTGCCCCAGGTCGCGCTCCAGAAAAGGCTCGTCCTCCTCGATGACACGCTCCGCCGTGCGGCCAATCAGTTCCTCGTAGCGCTGGGGAGAAATTCCCAGGGCGGGGCCTTTGACCGTCACCAGGTCGGGGGTGATTTTCTCGCCGGGTTCGATGCGCCGACGCGCCACCAGCGATTTGCCCAGCACCTCGCGGTTGAGGATTTCGCCGCGGGAGATGAACTTCTCCTCACCGGTTCCCAGGGCGGCCTCGATGTTGCGGATATCGCGCACCAGTTTGCGGAAGCCGTGCGGCTCCAGGCTGGCGGCGTGGTCGGGGCCGTCCATCGTGCGGTCGAGGGTGATGTGCCGCTCGATGATGGTCGCTCCCAGCGCCACCGCCACGGTGGAGACAGCGATGCCGCGCTCGTGGCCGGAATAGCCCACCGGCACGCCGAACTCCTTCAGGCGGTGCATGAAGCGCAGGTTGATGTCCTCGAAGGCCGCCGGATAGGTGCTGTTGCAGTGCAGCAGGGCGAATTCCGCGCCGCGCTTGCGGAGAAAATCCACCGTGAATTCGACCTCCTCCATGCGGGACATGCCCGTGGAGAGGATGAGGGGCTTGCCCTTGCTCACCAGATGGTCCAGCAAAGGCAGGTTGGTCAGGTCGGCGGAGGCCACCTTGAAAGCAGGGACGCCCAGCGAATCGATGAAGTCGGCGCTTTCGGGGTCGAAGGCGGAACACAGGAAGGTTACGCCCTTCTTTTCGCAGTAGTCCACCAGTTTGTAGTAGGCCTTGTCGGGCAGTTCCACCTTCTGCAGGATGGGCAGCAGGTAGCGCAGGGTCTTTTCCCCGGCGTTGGCGTTTTCCAGGTATTTTTTGGGGTACAGACTTTCCAGGTTGCGCTTCTGGAATTTGACGGCATCCGCGCCGGCGGCGACGGCGGCATCAATGAGTTCAAAAGCCAGGTCGAGGATGCCGTTGTGGTTGACGCCAATCTCGGCGATGACGTAAGCCGGATGGCCGTCACCTATCAGGCGGTTGCCGATTTTGATTTCGGGCATGGTTACTCCGGGGGTATCGGTAATCAGGGATTGGGGATTAGGGATTTGGGATTTGGGATTAGGTATCAGGGACTGGGGACTGAGGACTGGGGACTGGGGCAACCTGCTCCCCGTTCCCTAATCCCTGCTCCCTGTTCCCTGCACCTCAAACCCCAAATCGTCGGGGGTGATGCTGCCGCGCTGCACGAGATTCTCGGCCCGCGCCCAGTCTTCGGGGGTGTCCAGGTCAATCCATTCTTCGGCGGAGAGGGTCAGGGGCAGGATGCGCCGCCCGGACACGGAATGTTGTTCCATAACGGTATCCGCCCAAAAGGCGTCGATGTACCCGTTGTGCCAGTACACCGCCGGGAGGGCCTGGCGCGGCATGTTGTAGGCTTCCGGCATCCCCGGCACTTCCACCAGGGCCTGCAAGAGGCCGTCCGCTCCGATGCGGTACATCTTGAAGGGATTTTGGGAGGGCGGCGAGACCGAGCGGATGGAATCCGCTTCGGGGCGTTCCAGCAGGCGCAGAACGGCCTGGTCAATGTGCCACACCTTCCGCAGGGGCGAGGTAGGGCGCAGATGGACGATGATTTCCGGGCGGTAGTTCTCGCCTTCTTCCAGAACGCGCAAGGCGTGCTCGAAAACGGGCAAATCGGGGGTATCGTCCTGGGCCAGTTCGGGAGGGCGCATGAACGGCACCTCCGCCCCGTAACGGCGGGCTACGGCGGCAATCTCCTCGTCGTCCGTGGAGACGATGATGCGCGTCACCGTCTCGGCGGCCCGCGCCGCGGCGATGGACCAGGCAATCAGGGGATGCCCGGCAAAAGGACGAATGTTCTTGCGCGGGATGGATTTGGAGCCGCCCCGCGCGGGGATGAGGGCGAGGATTTCGGTCATGGGTGATTTGGGATTAGGGATTAGGGATTGGGGATTTGGGACAGGGGCCAGATTCCTGTTCCCCAATCCCTGCTCCCCAATCCCTGCTCCCATTACCCCTCCCGCCCATTCCGGGAAGGGTCGCGCAGGAAGCCTTTGTCCAGCAGATACTCCACAATGCGGCGGGCATTCTCTTCGGGGGAAACGCCTACGGCCTGCAAGGTGATTTCGGGGTTGACGGGGGCTTCGTAGGGGTCGTCGATGCCGGTGAAACCTTTGATTTCACCGCGGCGCGCTTTGGCGTACAGCCCCTTGACATCGCGCTCCTCGCACACTTCCAGGGGCGTGTCCATGAAGACCTCGATGAAGTGGGTATCGCCGACCATCTCGCGGACGCGGTTGCGGGTGGCGCGATACGGACTGATAGCCGCGCAGACTACGCCGCCGCCGTGGCGCACAATCTCGCCCGCCACGAAGCCGATGCGCAGAATGTTGGTATCGCGGTCTTCCTTGCTGAAGCCCAGCCCCTTGGAGAGATGCGTCCGCACCACGTCGCCGTCCAGCACCGTGACCTGCCGCCCGTGTTCCATCAGCATGGGGACGAGAGCCTGCGCCGTGGTGGATTTCCCCGACCCGCTCAGGCCGGTAAACCAGACGCAGAAGCCCTGTTTGTGGCGCGGCGGGTGCGTCTCGGTCAGGATTTCGGCGGTTTCGGGGCGGGTGAACCATTCGGGCAGGTGCTTCCCTTTGGCAAGGTCCTCCTCGCGCACCTGCGTACCGGAGATGGTCAGCACCTTCGCGCCTTCGGGCACTTTGTCAATCGCTTCGTAGCGGTCTTCTTCGGGCAGATACACCATCCACTGGAAGGGAACCATCTTGACCCCGATTTCTTCTTCGTATTGCACCAGCATTTCCTGGGCGTCGTAGGGGCCGTAGATGGGTTTTCCGTCGCTGCCCTTGCCGGGGCCGGCGTGGTCGCGTCCCACGATGAAGTGGTTGGCCCCGTGGTTGCGGCGGATGATGGCGTGCAGCAGGGCTTCTTTCGGCCCGGCCATACGCATCGCCAGCGGGAGCAGGCTCAAGACCGTGCGGCTCTTGTCGTAATAATTCTCGTACAGGGCCTTGTAAACCCGGACACGGGTGAAGTAGTCCACGTCACCGGGCTTGGTCAGCCCCACCACCGGATGGATGAGCAGCGCCCCGCCCACCTGGGCCGCGGCGCGCTTGGTCAGTTCCTCGTGGACGCGGTGCATGGGGTTGCGCGTCTGGAAAGCCACCACATTGGCGTGTCCCAATTCGTTCAGCAGGGAGCGCACCTCGGCGGGCGTGCGGCGCAGTTCCACAAAATCGTTGTACTTCGGCAGTTCCACCACCTGCAAGGCCCCGGAGATGCACACATCCCCCCAATGCTCCATCTCGGCCACCAGGGGATGGGCGTGGTCGGTAGTGCCCAGCGCCAGTTGCGCCTCGCGCCGGCGGTCCCATGCGAAGACCTCTTCCAACTGCATGATGGCGACCACATTGTTGCGCGCATCGCGCAGCACGATTTCATCGGCGTCTTTGGGCAGGTCGTCGGGGTTGACCGTCAGGGTAATCGGCAGCGGCCAGAGCGTGCCGTCGCTCAGGCGCATGGTCTCCAGGACGCTCTCGTAGTCCGCCTTGCCCATGAAGCGCTCCAGGGGAGAGAAGCCGCCGGTGGCAATCAGTTCCAGGTCGTGCAGGGCGCGCGCCGAAATCTGGATAGAAGGCAGATGGCTGGCGCGCTCCATCAGAGCCATGCGTTCCTCGTCATCTTTGGGAAGCAGGTTTACAAGGGTACCGCCGTAAGGGGGGATGAGCACATCGGTTACAACTTGGTTGGTCATGGGGAAAAAACTCCTTGAAGTGAAAAACGTACAAAATGGATACCACGGGCATCCAAACGGTGGATTATACCAGCCGGATTTACCAATCGAAATCTTCTTCGTAACCCAGGCAGATGAGCAAATCGCCGGCGACCTCTTTGAAAAGGGATTTGTTGGCCTCCGTGAAGTGTTCGCGCCACCCTCCGGGTTTCCCTTTGCGGAAAGTGCCGGACTTGCGCGGCTGGATAGCGGCGTGCAGCGCCCGGAGAGCATCTTCCCTCGGAGGCTGGTCCCGCCAACCGCGCTCCCCCAGGTAATCCAGGATTTGGTTGAAGGCCGCATCCCGATTGGTTTGCAAGTCTTCGAAGCGCAGGGAAAGCACGGCGGGTTGCTCCAGCCAGCCCAAATACTTCTCGAAGCGCTGGCGCACGCTGGAGTAGGGCAGGTCGGGGTCATCCAGGCCGCGGATGGCGACGTTGATGCGCTCTTCCAGGCTGCTGACCTGTTCGTTGTAGTAGCGGTGGAGGGCGTGTTTGGGGTTCATATCGGTAGCGTAAAACACCGAAGAAACCACCGCATCCCGCGGGTCGCGGTAGACGAAAATCGTGGCGCGCCCCGGCGCGGTGAGGGTTTCAATGAAAGGCCGGTAGCACCCCACGTAGCCGTAGCCGATGTCGCCGCCCCGCATCCGCCGGATGTTGCGCAGCACGGCGCTGTCGGGCAGTTTGCGGTTGTCCTCCCCCCGGTTGACGGGCGGGAAACCGCCATCCACGAAGGGGCCGATGGTCGTCAGCCCTTGCAAAACCTGGATGATGAGGTGCGACCCCGATTTGGGGATGGCGTTCCCCAGGACGGCAGGAGCATTCCATAGTGCGGGCAGCCCCCAACGCAGGGCGCTCCGCATCCTCCGCATCCGCCAGCGGATTCGTTTGAGAGTATGTTTGAGTTCGGCGTTCATAAGGGTGTCACGTGTCACGTATCACGTATCAAGTGCCAAGTGCCAGGTGTCAGTGGTCAGTCGTCCGTTGTCCACCGTCCACGGTCTATCGTCCGTCATCCGCCGTCCGTCGTCAGCGGTCAGTCGTCCACCGTCCACGGTCTATCGTCCACCGTCCCCCTCATACCCCCACTCCGCCAGCGTCTGACCGGCCTCCTCCATGAAAACCCGCACATCCCGCGGGGTGAAGAGTTCCTGCCATGAACCCTTGCCGCCCTTGCGGATGTTGGCCGCGATGGAGTCGGCCTTTTGTCTTTGCCAATCGGCATCGGGGTTGCGGTGCATTTCGGCATCCAGCAGGGAGGGCAGTTCCGGCAGAGCGGTATCCGCGCCCAGAAAATCCCAGATGCGGCGCATGGTCTCCCAGGGCGCGGTCAGCAGGTCTTCGTAGCGCAGCGCCAGATAGCGTTCGCCCAACAACTCTTGCGCCAGGGCGTGCGTGGCGGTGACGTTGTGCGCCCAGGCGCGCGCCGCGTGGCGGATGCCCCGCGCCGTAAACAGCGAGCGGCGGTGAGCGAAGAAGTCTTCCGGCGCTTCGGCAAACCGGCGGCGGATTTCCAAATCCCGCGGGCTGAGTTTTTGCGGACTGTCGATGAAAGCCTGGATGCGGTGCGAGAGCAGCACGGCGCGCCCGTCGCGCACGATGAAGACCAGGCGCCCGTCGGGGTAGATGGCGTCCAGAGCGCGCACCCCGGCCTCGTCCACCAGCGAGTTGGGGCTTTTATCGCCCACGATGGATTTGCCCAATTGCCGGGCTTCGCGCTCCATGAGGTAGTCGGCGGTGACGCGCAGCACCAGCGGAGCAAGGTCGCGCCCCTGGTTCCAGCGGTTGCTGCGCCGCGCCAGCCATTCGCGCACATCCGGGTCGGCGGTAAGCGCCCGCAGGAAGGGACGGCGGGTGAAGAAATGTCCCTGGTAATTGCAATGCACCTGCGGATGGACGCGCACCAGACGGGTCAGGAGGGTGGTGCCGGAGCGGGCATGCCCGAAGATGAAGAACTTGGGCATGGGGAAGAAAGCGCGGGCGTCGGCCAGGTCTGCGGGAGAAAGGCGCGGCCACTCGTCGCTGGCCTGCGTGGCCTGCAAGCCCATCGGGCCGTAGCGCAGCCCAATCCAGGCGGCGGAGAGATGGGAGAGGAGGGTGTCGAGTATCACGTGTCAAGTACCACGTATCAAGTGCCAAGTACCAAGTGTCAAGTGTCAGTGGTCGGTGGTCAGTCGTCAGTCGTCAGCAATCAGCGGTCAGCAATCAATCGTCCATCATCCACGGTCTATCGTCCACCGTCAATCAGGCGCATTTGGAGAGAATGAATTCCGCCGTGCGGCGGCCTGCGCTGCCGTCCAGGTAGGTGCATTCTCGCTCCAGGAAGGCGCGGCGCTCGGCGCGTTTGGCCTCCGGATTCTCCAAAAAGAAATTCAGGGAACGGCGCAAGGTCTCCTCGTCCATCGCCACCAG